>CALJUJ010000655.1 GCA_937975525.1 uncultured bacterium | reverse complement strand
CTCGACCGCGGTGAGCTTGTCCGCCTCGGGCCCGTCGCCGGCGCGCAGAACCGCCTCGGCGTGCACGTCATCGGCGGCGAGTCGATCGTCGAGGAGCTGCCGGTGCCCGACGCCCACGGCGCGGTCGTGCGGCGTCGCTACGAGGTGCGCTTCGACGGGTCGGCGGACGTGCCGGGCCACCGGGTCGTGCGCGGCGTGGCCGTCGACGCCCTGACCGACGCGCCGATCCGCGGCGCCTACGTCGAGCTGCACGCGCTCGACGCGGACGGCGGCTACGACCACGAGCGTTCGCCGCGCACGACGACGCGGCCGGACGGCAGCTTCCGCTTCGGCTTCGACCCCGGTCTGCGCACCGGTCGGCTGCACGTGCGGCATCCGGACTACGTGAACCAGGTCTTCGCGTGGGACGGCGCGGCCGAGGTCCGGCTGCGCGTGATGCCGCTGGCGTCGCTCGAGTTCGTCGTGGTCGACACCGGCACGCCGCTCCAGGGCGTGCACGTGCTGCTGCACCACGGCGCCCAGGGCCGCGCACAGCGCCGCGCCGTGACCGACGAGCTCGGCCGCGTGCGCTTCGACCGCCTGCCGCCCGAGCGCATGTCGCTCTTCATCACGCCCGACGCGATGACGCCCGACGAGGGCGCGCTCGACAGCACGCACGTGCGCCTCCGGCCCGGCGAGCGGCGCGTCGTCACGCACGAGCTCCGCGCGCCCGACCGCGTGCTCGTGCAGGGCAGCGTGTTCGCCGGCCGCGACGTGGAGGTGCCGATCGTGCCGTTCTTCGTGCCGCTCGACGGCCAGCACGGCTGGATCGCGTCGAAGGCGCTCGGCGGCGCCGGCTATCTCGCGGGCGGCGTGCGCAAGGGCCGCTACCTGGTGATGCTCGCGCCGTTCTCCGACGACCACCGCGAGGGGCCGTTCGCGTTCGCCGGCGCCGTCGACGTGCGCGGCCCGTTCACGCAGGTGATCGACTTCGCGCTGCCCGAGGGCACGGTCGTCGGCCGCGTGACCGGCGCCGAGCAGCTGTCGGCGGACGGCGCGCTGCACGTCGTCGCGGTGCCGGCGGTCGACGCGACGTCGGTCGCCGCCGAAGAGCTGCTCGGCAGCGCGCGCGTGGCGACGATGCTCGGCGCGCCGGTCGACGGGGACGGTCTGTTCCAGCTGCGCCGGGTGTGCGATGGACCGTGCGAACTGCAGCTGCGGCGGGGTGCGGCGGTGCTCGCGCGGCGCGCGGTGCACGTGCGGGGCGGGCTGCTCGACGTCGGGAGCTGGGACGTCGGGGGCCGGTAGGGTCGGTGGGGGTGGGTGGGTGCGGTGGCGGGGACGTTGTCCTTGCCGGAGCCGGCGCGTGCGGTAGAGTGCTCCGTCCCCCGCGGCGCCTCCGGGCGCCGGATGTCGGTCACCGAGTCGGAGCGTAGCGCAGCCTGGTAGCGCACCTGCATGGGGTGCAGGGGGTCGGAGGTTCAAATCCTCTCGCTCCGACCATTCAATCCCTTGTGCGAGAAGGGCTTGTGGCTGTTCAGGCGGCGGGGGCTTCCCTCGGATCCAGGGTGGGAATTGCCCCTACTACCACTTTATCCAGCGCGCGAAGCTGGTCGGCTCGCGCTCCAGATGCGCCGTTGCCTGACTTGCGGCTGCTCTTAGCGGCCGACCCCCTGCGTTCGCGGTGCTCGCAGCCCGTCGGTGCACCGGGCCCCGGTCCCGAGGGTGTTCCCGGTGCCGGCAGAGCTCCGAAAGGCGCAACTTGAACCGCGAGAGTGGGTTCGCGCCGTCGGGCCGGTAGGCTTCGGTGAAGGCCTCGGCGAGAGCGGGGATCAGAGCGAGCGCGCGATGGTCTCCGTGACCTTCGGCGGGGCAGTCGACAGGGCGGCCTGGCCGGATCCACCTCGGTCGGGGTCGCCGAGCCCCACCGAGCACACGAGCGCATGGCAGCACGCAAGAAGGCGAAGAAGGACACGAACGGCGGCGCGACGGTTGGCTACGAGGCCGAGCTGTGGCGGATGGCGGACGCGCTGCGCGGCAGCATGGACGCTGCCGAATACAAGCACGTCGTGCTCGGGCTGATCTTCCTGAAGTACATCTCCGACGCCTTCGAGGAGCACCACCAGAAGCTCGAGGCGGAGAAGGCGAGCGGGGCCGATCCGGAGGATCCGGACGAGTACCGGGCGGAGAGCATCTTCTGGGTGCCGCCGGAAGCGCGCTGGTCGAAGCTCAAGGGACAGGCCCGGCAGAGCAAGATCGGCGAACTCGTCGACGAGGCGATGGCGGGCATCGAGCGCGACAACCCGCAGCTCAAGGGTGTGCTGCCGAAGGACTACGCACGGCCGGCGTTGGACAAGCAGCGGCTCGGCCAGCTTATCGACCTGATCAGCAACATCCAGGTCGGTGACGCGGAGTCGCGGTCCAAGGACGTGCTCGGTCGCGTCTACGAGTACTTCCTGTCGCAGTTCGCGAGCGCCGAGGGGAAGAAGGGCGGCGAGTTCTACACGCCGCGCTGCGTCGTCAAGCTGCTGGTCGAGATGCTCGAGCCGTATCGCGGGCGGGTCTACGACCCGTGCTGCGGATCGTCCGGCATGTTTGTGCAGTCGATCGAGTTCCTGCGCGCCCACAGCAGTGGCAACGGCAACGGGGGCAAGGCGAAGGCTGACATCTCGATCTACGGCCAGGAGTCCAACTACACGACGTGGCGGCTGGCGAAGATGAATCTCGCCATCCGCGGCATCGACGGGCAGATCGGGCACGGCGACACGTTCCACAACGATCGGCACGCGGACCTGAAGGCCGACTTCATCCTGGCGAACCCGCCGTTCAACATCTCCGAATGGGGTGGCGATCGGCTGAAGGACGACAAGCGCTGGCAGTTCGGGGTGCCGCCGGCCGGCAACGCGAACTTCGCGTGGGTGCAGCACATCGTGCATCACCTGGCGCCGTCGGGGGTGGCGGGGTTCGTGTTGGCGAACGGGTCGATGTCGTCGAATCAGTCGGGCGAGGGCGAGATCCGCAAGAAGCTGATCGAGGACGGCAACCTCGTCGACTGCATGGTCGCGCTGCCGGGGCAGTTGTTCTATTCGACGCAGATTCCGGCGTGTCTTTGGTTCTTGGCGCGGGATCGACGGAACGGGAAGTTCCGGGATCGGCGTGGGGAGGTGCTGTTCATCGATGCGCGGAAGATGGGGTGCATGGTGGATCGCACACATCGGGAGCTGGCGGACGAAGAGGTGGCGCGAATTGCCACGACGTATCATGCGTGGCGCGGCGAGAAGGAGGCGGGGGAGTACGGGGATGTGCCTGGGTTCTGCATGAGCGCGTCGCTCGACGACGTGCGCAAGCACGGGCACATCTTGACGCCGGGGCGGTACGTCGGTGCCGAGGCGCAAGAGGACGACGGGGAACCGTTCGAGGAGAGGATGAAGCGGCTGGCCGCGGAGCTGCGCGAGCAGCGGGCGGATGCAGCACGGTTGGATGCGGCGATCGCGGCGAATCTCAAGGAGCTTGGGTATGGCGGGTGAGTGGCCAGAGGTGCCCTTGTCCGACCTCACCGAGCCGGACACGCCTGTAACCTACGGTGTCGTCAAGCCCGGTCCCGAGGATCCCGACGGCGTATTGTTCATCCGCGGCGGTGACATCGCGGACGGCCGTGTCTTGGTCGAGAGGCTCCGGACGATCACTCGCGGTGTTTCCGAGCAATACCGCCGCACGCAGCTACGAGGCGGCGAAATCGTGGTTTCCCTCGTTGGCAATCCCGGTCAGGTCGCTATCGTTCCAGCTGCGCTAAGGGGTGCGAATATTGCTCGTCAAGCGGGGCTCGTTCGCCTTCGCAGCGATGTTGATACGAGGTTCGTGAAGTACTTTCTGGGCTCAAGATTCGGGCAAGAGGCGCTCGGAGCGCACTCGCTCGGCTCTGTGCAGCAGGTCATAAATCTCCGCGATCTCAAGACCGTCCGAGTTCCAGTGCCCCCGCTGTTCGAGCAGCGCGCCATCGCCCACATCCTCGGCACGCTCGACGACAAGATCGAACTGAACGGGCGGATGAGCGAGACGCTGGAGGCGATGGCGCGCGCGCTCTTCAAGTCGTGGTTCGTCGACTTCGACCCCGTCCGCGCCAAAGCCGAAGGCCGCGACCCTGGCCTGCCCAAGCACCTCGCGGACCTGTTCCCCTCGCGTCTCGTCGATTCGGAACTGGGCGAGATTCCGGAGAGGTGGAGCGCCGGGGGCTTCGGCGACCTCGTTGATGTCCTCCGGGATCAGGAGAGACCATTCGAATTCCCCAGCGCTGTGTTCAGGCATCACAGTCTCCCCGCATTCGACGACGGCCAATGGCCACGAGATGAAGCAGGTGCAGACATCAAGAGCCTGAAGTTCCGAGTGCCCGAGGGTGCGGTGCTCTTGTCAAAGCTGAATCCCGAGATCGACCGGGTCTGGCTTGTGGCGGTGCAGCCAAGTGACCGGGCCGTCTGCTCGACCGAGTTTGTTGTCCTACGTCCCCGGCAGCCCGCAGGGCGCGCTTTCGTCTACTGCTTAGCTCGATCTCGTGCCTTCCGGCAGGGGCTCGAAGGACTGGTTACCGGGACATCGAAGAGCCACCAGCGAGCACAGGTTGGGGCCATTCTCAGCCTGCCCGTGCCTTGTCCCACCAATGACCTCCTGCAGTTATTTGATCGAATCGCTGAGTCTTGGCTCAGTCGCGCGAACGCATGTCGCCGTGAATCACGCAACCTCGCATCTGTGCGCGACACCTTGCTGCCGAAGCTAGTGTCCGGCGCGCTGCGCATCGATGATGCAGAGGCGTTTATGCGGAGGGCCGGCGTGTGAAGCGCGAGGCGAAGCTTCTCCTGGAGAAGGCATGCGACGCGCTCGTTCTCAGCATCGAGCTGTTCAACCGGCCCCACGACCGCGGCCGTGTCAGCGGCACGCTGATCCAGCTCGACCATGGCTTCGAGATGCTGTTGAAGGCGGCGATCCTCCATCGGGGCGGCCGCATCCGTGAGAAGCGCGCCAAGGAGACGATCGGATTCGATGCGTGCGTCCGTCGTGCCCTCAGCGACGGTCAGATCAAGGTCCTGACGGAAGAGCAAGCGCTCGTGCTACAGACCCTCAATGGGCTTCGCGATGCTGCGCAGCACCATCTGCTCGAGATCTCCGAAGGGCAGCTCTACGTGCACATCCAATCCGGTGTAACGCTGTTCCGCGACCTGCTGAAGAGCGTCTTTCAGCAGGAGCTGGTCAGCCACCTGCCGGAGCGCGTACTGCCAGTTTCGACCACGCCGCCAACTGACCTCGCGACGCTGTTCGACTCGGAGATCAGCGAGATCAAGAAGTTGCTGCGCCCCGGCAAACGACGGCAAGTCGAGGCACTCGCGCGGCTGCGACCGCTGGCGATCCTCGATGGCACGATCCGCGGTGAGAAGGGGCAGCCGAGTGACTCGGACCTCCGGAAGCTCGGTGCTGATGTCCTGGGCGGCAAGAACTGGGGCGACGTCTTCCAGGGGGTCGCAGCGGTCGACATCACTACGGAGGGAGCAGGGCCGAGTCTGGCTCTCCGAATCACCAAGAAGGAAGGCCCGGGCTTCCATCTCGTAAAGGAGGGCACGCCCGGAGCCACCGTCATCGCGGTGAAGCGAGTGGATGACCGCGGTTACTACAATCTGAGCGCGACCGCTCTGGCGAAGAAGGTCGGTCTCACGCGTCCGAAGGCGGTCGCAGTCGTGGACTACCTTGGTCTTCGCGAGAGGGAGGATTGCTACAAGGTCTTCGAGTTCGGCAAGTCCTTGCATCCTCGCTACTCACAGATGGCGATCGAGGAGATCTTGGCCTGCTTGAAGACGAAGAGTGCTGACGAGATCTGGGCCGAGAGTCGAAACGGGAAGGCGAAGCGTTCTGGTTCGCGAGGGGCATCCTGATGGCACCGCTGGCCTCTTCGTTCCGGATGCACGGTGCGCGCGACGCCATCGCATTCGGCGTCGACCACATCGAGCAGCAAGTTGAGGCCCTCGAGGCGGCGGTAGCCGCGAATCCGGGGCTGGCGTTCGACCTCGCCAAGACCCTGATCGAGAGCGTGTGTCGCAGGGTGCTCGACGATCGTTCGCTCGCGTACGACAAGGGCGATGACCTCCCGGCGCTCTTTAAGCTCGTCCAGCAGTCGTTGCCGTTCCTCCCACCCGCTGCAAGCGCGGACGCCGAGGCTCGGAAGAGCCTGAAGAAGACCCTGAGCGGCCTCGGCACAGCAATCCAAGGTGTCTGCGAACTCCGCAACCAATGCGGCTTCGCGTCGCATGGCTCAGGTGCACCGCGGCCGGCCCTCGAAGGCGTCCAGGCCTTGTTGGCCGCGCAAGCCGCGGACGCGGTCATCGGTTTCCTCCATCGGGTGCACATGCAGGAGCGCGCCCCGGTTCCGCCGCGACTCCGCTACGACGATCACCAGGCTTTCAATGACTCCATCGACGACGCCCATGGCCCACTGCGGATCTTCGAGATCGAAATGCGCCTGAGCGAGGTGCTGTTCACGATGGAGCCAGAGACCTACCGCATCTACCTCGCGGAGTTCGATGGCTCGCAGGAAGGCGAGGCGGTCGATGACGCGGCGCAGGACGAAACGGACGGTGCGGCATGACCGCTGTCACGCGAGTTCAACTCGAGGCCTGGGTTGCTGCCGGGGAGTCCGAGACCCTCGAGCTCAAGCGCACGACTGGTGAGCGGAAGGCTGGTACGCAGACGCTGTGCGCCATGCTCAACACTCGTGGCGGTCGCCTGCTGTTCGGTGTCACCGACGACCACCGCATCGCGGGCCAGGACGTCTCCGACCGCACGATCGAAGAGCTGGCTCGGGAGATCCGCGAGATCGAACCTCCCGTGTACCCCTCGATCGAGCGCGTGTCCGTCGACGGCGGCCGCCAGGTCCTCGTCGTTGCCGTCGCCACCGGCCCCAACCGCCCCTACAGCTACAAGGGCAAGGCGTACCGACGTGTCGGCAACACGACCCAACAGCTTTCGCGCGACGGGTTCGATCGCATGTTGCTCGAGCGGGTGCATGCCGAGACGCGGTGGGAGAACACCGAAGCCAAAGGTTGGTCGGTTGCGGACCTCGACGAAGCCGAGATTCTGCGCACCGTCGACGAGAGCATCCGTCGCGGACGCAGCAGCGACCCCGGCACGCGCGACCCCTCCGAATTGCTGCGCGGGCTTGGCCTGACCAAGGACGGCGTCCTGCTGCGTGCGGCGGTCGTGCTGTTCGGGCGTGCCGATCGTGTTGAGCGCGAGTGGCCTCAGTGCCTGCTACGCGTCGCGCGCTTCCGTGGCGATGATCGCACCGAGTTCCTGGACAACCGGCAGTTCCATGGCAACGCGTTCGAACTGCTGGTCAAGGCGGAGCGCTTCCTACGCGAGAACCTCCCGGTCGCCGGGCGGGTAGCTCCGGGGCTATTCGAGCGCGTCGACGATCCGCTCTACCCACCGGTCGCGCTGCGCGAGGCGCTGGCCAACGCGTTCTGCCATCGCGATTACTCCATCGGCGGCGGCTCCGTCGCCGTGGCGATCTACGACGATCGCCTCGAGGTCACATCGTCGGGTGCTCTGCACTTCGGCCTCACCGCCGAGATGCTGTTCGAGCCGCACGAGTCGCTGCCGTGGAACCCGCTGATCGCCCAAGTCTTCTACCGGCGAGGCATCATTGAGCGCTGGGGGAGAGGCACGATCAAGATGGCGGAACTGGCCGCGTCAGCCGGGCTGCCCAGGCCGGAGATCGAGGACGCGGGCGGCTGCGTCACGGTGCGGTTCCGACCGAATCGCTACGTGCCTCCCCAGCGTGTCGGGCTCGATGTGACCGAGCGACAGCAGGCGATCCTGTCCATGCTGGCCGGTGCCGATCGCGGGCTCGCGCTTCGGGAGATGGTTGCGCGTCTGGAGGGTAGCCCCACGGAACGTCAGGTGCGGGAGGACCTTGCGAAGTTGCGCACGCTGGGGTTGGCCTCGCCGACGGGCCATGGGCGCGGAGCTCGATGGAGGACCCTGTGAGGATGAGGCTTGGCTCTTTCTGGCTCTTTCCGGCTTATTCCGGCTCTTTCTTCCCTGCGTGGGGCGCGTTCCGTGCCTCGCCTATGAGCTGCGTCGGCCAGCCGATGAGGAGCGGCGGTGTCTGACTCGTTCTCGGAGTCTGTCGTCGAACAGGCGGCGCTCGCCTGGCTCGAGAGCGTCGGTTGGGACGTGCGGCACGGGGCCGAGGTCGCGCCGGGTGAGGCCGATGCAGAGCGTGCCGACTACTCGCAGGTGGTCCTGGAGGGCCGGCTGCGTGCGGCCCTGGTGCGGCTCAACCCGCGGTTGCCAGCCGATGCCCTGGACGACGCGGCGCGCAGGGTTCTGCGACCTGAGGGGGCCGAGCTGCTGCAGCAGAACCGCGCCGTGCACCGCATGCTCGTCGATGGCGTCGCCACCGAGTACCGGGACGCGGACGGAGCGATCCGTGGTGCGCAGGTGCGTTTGATCGACTTCGGAGACGTCTCCGAGAACCACTGGCTCGCGGTCGACCAGTTCAGCGTGCTTGAGAACAAGGTCACGCGGCGGCCCGACATCGTGCTGTTCGTGAACGGTCTTCCTCTGGCGGTTCTGGAGCTGAAGAACGCTGCCGACGAGGGCGCGACGATCGTGAGCGCGTTTCGGCAGTTGCAGACCTACAAGGCCGGGATCCCGAGTCTGTTCGCGAGCAATGAGGTGCTGGTGGCTTCGGACGGAGTCGAGGCGAGAGCCGGTACGCTGACGGCTGGGCGGGAGTGGTTCAAGCCCTGGCGCACGGTCTCCGGCGAGGTGCTGGCCGATGCCCACATGCCCGAGCTACAGGTCGTGATCGAGGGGCTGCTCACGCCGCGACGCTTCCTAGATCTCGTCCGCGACTTCATAGTGTTCGAGGACGACGGCAGTGGGCGGCTCGTCAAGAAGATGGCTGGCTACCACCAGTTTCATGCCGTGCAGGTGGCGGTACGAGAGACGCTGCGCGCGGCGGAGCTGAGCCGTGCAGGCCGGGTAGGAGAGGAGCGTGGGCGGTACTCGGCAGGAGATCGGCCGGGGGGCAAACCGGGCGATCGACGAGTGGGTGTCGTCTGGCACACGCAGGGCTCGGGCAAGAGCCTGACGATGGCGTTCTACGCGGGACGCATCGTGCGGGAGCCGGCGATGGAGAACCCGACCGTCGTCGTGCTGACCGACCGCAACGACCTCGACGACCAGTTGTTCGGGACGTTCTCGCGGTGCGCAGATCTGTTGCGTCAGCCGCCGGTGCAGGCTGAGAGTCGTACTCACCTTCGCGAACTGCTGCGCGTGGAGTCGGGCGGTGTGGTGTTCACCACGATCCACAAGTTCTTCCCGGACGAGAAGGGCGATCGCCACGCGACCCTGTCGGAGCGACGCAACATCGTCGTGATCGCCGACGAGGCCCACCGAAGCCAGTACGACTTCGTCGATGGCTTCGCGCGGCACATGCGCGATGCGTTGCCGCACGCCTCGTTCATCGGGTTCACCGGAACGCCGGTCGAACTCCAGGACGCGAGCACGCGGGCCGTGTTCGGCGACTACATCAGCGTCTACGACATCCAGCGCGCCGTGCAGGATGGCGCGACGGTGCCGATCTATTACGAGAGCCGCCTCGCGAGGGTCGCGTTGGACGAGCTCGAGAAGCCGCACATCGACCCTGAGTTCGAGGAGGTGACCGAGGGGGAGGAGGTCGAGCGCAAGGAGAAGCTCAAGACCAGGTGGGCGCAGCTCGAGGCGGTCGTCGGGTCGGACAAGCGAGTTGCTCTGATCGCGCGGGACATCGTAGAGCACTTCGAGAACCGCTGCGAAGCACTGCAGGGCAAGGCCATGGTCGTGTGCATGAGCCGGCGCATCTGCGTCGATCTCTATCGCGAGATCGTCGCGATCCGACCCGACTGGGGAAGCGAGGAAGACCAGCACGGTGCCCTGAAGGTCATCATGACGGGGTCTGCGTCGGACCCGGTCGAGTGGCAGCCTCACATCCGAAACAAGCCGCGCCGCGAAGCTCTGGCGCAGCGCTTCCGAGACGCGCAGGACACCTTTCGCCTCGTGATCGTGCGGGACATGTGGTTGACCGGGTTCGATGCGCCGAGCCTGCACACGATGTACATCGACAAGCCGATGCGCGGCCACGGGCTCATGCAGGCGATCGCGCGCGTCAACAGGGTGTTCAAGGACAAGCCTGGTGGTCTGGTCGTTGACTACCTCGGCCTGGCGCACGAGCTCAAGCACGCGCTGGCGACCTACACCGAGAGCGGCGGCAGCGGGCGCACGGCCCTCGATCAGGACGAGGCCGTTGCCGTGATGCTCGAGAAGTACGAGGTGTGCTGCGGGCTCTTCCACGGGTTCGACCGCTCCGGGTGGACGACGGGTTCTCCGCAGGAGCGGTTGGGCCTGCTGCCCCGGGCGCAGGAACACATTCTCGGCCAGGAGGACGGCAAGGAACGTTGCGTCCGAAGGGTCAGGGAGCTGTCTCAGGCGTTTGCCCTTGCGGTGCCCCACGAGCAAGCGCTGGCGATTCGGGACGACGTCGCGTTCTTCCAGGCAGTTCAGGCGGTGCTGGCGAAACGCGCGCCGGGCGATGCGCGGCCGGAGGAGGAACTGGATCAAGCCGTGCGGCAGATCATCTCCCGTGCCGTTGCGCCAGACGGAGTCGTGGACATCTTCTCGGCGGCCGGGCTCGAGAAGCCGGACATCTCCATCCTGTCCGACGAGTTCCTCGCCGAGGTGCGTGGCATGCCCCATCGCAACCTCGCGGTCGAGCTGCTGCAGAAGCTGCTGAAGGGCGAGTTGAAGAAGCGGCGACAGAAGAACGTCGTCCAGGCGCGGTCCTTCGCCGAGATGCTCGAGCAGACGATTCATCGCTACCAGAACCGTGCCATCGAGGCGGCCCAGGTCATCGAGGAGCTCATCCAGCTCGCTGAAGACATGCGCGCCGCCAACGCTCGCGGCGAGAACCTGGGCCTGAGTGAGGACGAGCTCGCGTTCTACGATGCCTTGGAAGCTAACGACAGCGCGGTCAAGGTGCTCGGGGACGAGACCCTGCGTGGCATCGCGCGCGAGTTGGTGGAAGCGGTTCGAAGGAACGTGACCATCGACTGGACTCTGCGAGAGAACGTGCGCGCCCAGATGCGCGTGCTGGTGCGGAGGATCCTCCGCAAGCATGGGTACCCACCGGACAAGCAGGAGCGGGCGACGGTCACGGTGCTCGAGCAGGCGGAGTTGCTCTCGCGCGGTTGGGCCGACGCGCGAGGTGGGTGAGTTGCGCAGTTGCGCCGCCGATTGCGGTTCGGTCCGCGATGGTGGCGTTTACGAGCGGAATCCGGTCGCGGGTGGTCTCGTCCAGTCTTCGAAGGTCGCGCGGCTACCACGAAACCTCGGCGGCTGGGTGCGAACGAGTGCGACCGCTTGCGACTCAGCGAGGCATCGCTAAGGTCATGTCGACACGCCATCTCCGGCTGCTCCAACGAGATGCTGCAACAGCGCATTCGCGTCCCCGGACGCGATGGGGTGCAGGGGGTCGGAGGTTCAAATCCTCTCGCTCCGACCATCTTCCGCGCTGCGCGCGGAAGAGGCCGAAGCGTGAGGCTCTGGGGTCGTCGGCCGGCGCCGCTGGCGCGGCGCGCGCCTTCAGCGGCGAATCCTCTCGTCCGACAAGTGATCGTCCTGCGCGGGATCGCTTTGTGGCCCGTGTCGCTCCGCGACGCGAGACGGCGAAGCGCGGTTCACCACGACCTTCCCGTCCGGGACCGCCTACCCGTGCCCCGTTCGGGAGCGGCGTGCCACCGGGCGGCAGTGGCGGTTGGAACCTCCGACCCCCTGCCGGGTTCGCGAACTCGCGCGCCGGGACGATCGACGCGATCCCGGATCGAGGTCGAGATCAGCGGAAGTCCACCCTGCCTCGCGTCAGAACTGCGTCTCGATGCAGTTGGTCAGCCAATCGCTCGCCGAGGCGTCGAGATGAATCGCCTGCCAGCGAAACGAAACCCCCGTCAAGCCAGCCGGCACCGGAACCGACCAGCTCGCCGAGCCGAGCCGCGGTGTGGCCGCGAACAGCCCGTCGGTCGCGATCACGAGTGCGTGGATCGGTCCGATGCACAGCGTGCCGAGTCCGGAGATTCGGAATCGACGCGGGCTGCGTTGCCGCTGCGGTCGCGTAGAAGGCGCCGCCGATGCCAGACGAGCGAGCCATGCCATCGTCGTCGACGTGCAGCCCTGATTGGCAGAACGCTCGGGGGGCCAGTCGCGTGACTCGCTCGGAACCTGACACACGGTGACCCCAAGCCCGAATCGAGGTTCTCCGTCGGAGGCGACACGAGCCGCACCCGAGGGTCAACTGCGGCGGCTCGTCCGCGTGCCCTCGCCATCGCGCACGCCGAGCACGCGGCGCGTCATCACGTTGTAGGCCCGCTTCCACGTCTGCCGCCACGCGCGCGCGAACCAGGACCGCCTGGCGAGGAGCCGCCGGTCGACGGGGCGCAGCGCCGCGCGGTGGAAGGCGCGCTTGTGCTTGAGCAGGTGTCGCAGATCCTCGCGGGCCATCAACCGCAGCAGAGGACGCCGGGGCCGTGCGATCACCGCGAGCTGGAAATCGACGACGCCGGCGCCGCCGTCGTCGAGCACGAGCCAGTTCTGCTCCTTGGCGAGGTCGTTGTGTGCGACGCCCCGATGGCGGAGCTGGCGCAGGATCCGTCGCGCGCTCCGAAACCACTCCAGCTCCGGCGGCCGCTCGGCCAGCGTGGCGCCTTCGAGCAGCGAGCGGTCCAGGTGATCGCAGCCGTTGGCGAGCAGCCTCGGGACACCGTCGACGCCACGGAGGCGAAGCAGCGCGCGGCGTTCGCGTTGCATCGCCGCTCGTGCCAGCGGCCGGAGCCACCAGCGAACGCTGCCGACTTCACGTCGTATCCACGTTCGTGCGTCGTCGCGGCACAGCCAGACGGCGCCGAACGCGTCCCGCTTGAGCAGGACCGTCGACCCGTCGGACGGCGCGGTGGCGCACGACTGCGGCGCCATGCGACGCCCCCCCAGGAAGGACGCAGGCCGGCCGCGCATCAGAACGTCACGATGAAGCGGAATCCCGCTTCGGGCAGGTAGTCGTCCTCGTCCCACCGAACGCCGACACCGCACTGCAGCGTGCAACGAGGGCTGATCTCCCAGTGCAGCTGCGGCATCACCAGGAAGGAGTGCCGTCCCGCGCTGGCGAGCGCGGTGTTGGTCTCGAGGCCGAGGGCGACGTGTTCGTCTGCGCTCCAGAAGAGGCTGGCGTTGAACAGCAACTCCTCGGTCGGGTCTTCGGTCGTGCCGCCGAACTCGGCGCGGCCGCCCAACATCGTCAAGAGGCTCCAGGACTCGTCGAGCAGGAAGCCGCTGATGTAGAGCAGGGACCCCGTGAACGAGTCGGGTCGCCGGTCGTACTGCAGGATGCCCTGCAATCCGTGTGAGTAGCCTCGCTCCGGGTACACGCCGAGGGTCAGCTGCGCCGCGGTCTTGTAGGCCTCGAGCCGGTCGCCCTCGCTCGGCAACTCGAACTCGTTCGCGAAGTCGTCCCAGGGGGCCCACTCGATCTCCGGCGCCCACTCGACGCCGCGTCGGTCGTCGCTCTCGGGCACGATGCCGAGCGGGTCGCCCTCGTCGGCCGGGCGCCTGGCCGTGCTCCGCAGCGGCACCAGCCCGAGCACGTTGACCTCCAGCTCGCGCGCGCGGGCGCCGAGCGGCCGCACGAGGTCGAACACCATCGGCTCCGGGATGCGCATCCGGGGCCCGTGGTCGGCGCGCGCTGGCTGTCGCCCGCGGGCCCCTTCGGATCGAGACGGTCCGGTTCTGCCGAGGCGGGGGGCGAAGGCGTCGCCGTCCGGCGCGGCTTCGCCATCGGCCGGCCGGTCCGGGCCGGGATGCCGGCGGAGGTGGGATTCGGTGACCGGGGATCCGGCCGCTCGATGACGGGCCGGTGGGCCGACGGGTGCCGCTCGGCAGCCCGCGACGGCGGCCGCGAGCAGTAGCGCCCCCGGCAGCCCGATGTGGAGCCTGGACGTACGACGCAGGGAGGCTGCTACGCGCGGTGGGGGATGCGACATCGCGCGCCCTCTTACTTCGAAACGCGCGCGTTCCTCCCGCGCCCTGGACGGGGAGGCGGACTCGTCATGCGGTGTTCATCGTCCCGTCATCTTCGGCCTCGGCGCCGAACGGCGTCGCGCGTCGCGCGGCGCTCCCGTCTCATGACCCGCGGTCGGTCCCTCGGTCGCCGCCGCGTGCGAGGTCCGGGGCAGCCGATGCCGCGCACGGGTTGCTAGAGTCTCCGAGATCACATGAAGGTGCTGATCGCCGAGGACTCTCCGAAGACCGCGAGCTTCCTGTCGAAGGGGCTGGGCCAACACGGCTTCGTCGTGGACCTGGCCACCGACGGGGAGGCCGCGCTGCGTCTCGCGCTCGCGGAGCACTACGACGCATTGGTGCTCGACGTGATGCTGCCGGAGCGCGACGGCTTCGACCTGCTCGCGGATCTCCGCAGTCGCAAGGTGACGACGCCTGCCGTGTTCCTGACCGCGCGCGGCACCCTGGACGAGCGGGTGCGCGGGTTCGAGATCGGCGCCGACGACTACCTCGTCAAGCCCTTCGCGATCAGCGAACTCGTCGCGCGTTTGCGAGCGATCCTGCGTCGCGGCCCGCAGCTGCAGCCCGAACGTCTGGTCGTCTCGGATCTGGAGATCGAGCCGGCGCGGCACCGCGCCGTTCGCGGCGGCAAGCTGCTCGATCTGACGCCCAAGGAGTTCGCGCTGCTGTGGCTGCTCGCGCGGCACCGCGGCGAGGTGCTGAGCCGCACCCTGATCGCCGAGCGCGTCTGGGACATGTACTACGACTCGGAGACCAACGTCGTCGACGTGCACATCGGTCGGCTGCGGACGAAGGTCGACACGCCGTTCGACCAGCGGCTCATCCACACGGTCCGCGGAGTCGGCTATGTACTCGACGAGCGCCCCTGACCCGGGGCCGGTCGTCGTGACCGCTCGTCGACCGCGACTGCTGCAGCGTCTGACCGCCCTCTACTCGGGGGTCGCCTCGGTCGTGCTGCTGGTCGCGACCCTCGCCGTCTACAGGGAACTGGTCAACGACCTAGACCGCGAATACGACGTGCTGTTGCGCGAGAACGCCCTGCTCGTCGACGCCCTGCTGCTGCGCCCCGGTCGGGAGCCGCAGCGGTCGCTGCTCGCGCTCGACGAGAACCGCAAACGCCTCGGCGCCCAGCGCATGCTGCTGCGGGTCGTCGCCGGCGACGGGACCGTGCTGGTCGAGACGCAGGGCATGTCGACGCTGCTGCCGACGTCGATGTTCCGGGCCGCGATGGACCCGGCGCTCGCCGATCTCGCGGGGCGGGACGTGCACGTCGACGGACGCAGGCATCGCCTCGCCACCGCCACGCTGCGCTCGACCGTGCTCGGGGGCAGCGAGGCAACGGTGCAGGTCGCCCTGGATCGCTCCGTCGACGAGGCGCTCCAGGAGCGCTACCGCGTCCTGCTGTTGCTGGTCGTGATCCCCGGTCTCGCCGCCTGCGCGTTGCTCGGACACTGGATGGCGCGTCGGGCCATCGCGCCGATCGCCGCGGCGGCAGACCGCGTGCGGGGCATCGACGAGAACTCGCTGCACTCGCGCGTCGCCGCCGACGACCTGGTCGCGGAGCTGCACCCGCTGATGCAGTCGTTCAACGACCTGCTCGTCAGGCTGGAGCAGGCCTTCGACCGGATGCGGAACTTCGGCACACACCTGGCCCACGAGCTGCGCACCCCGATCAACAACATGTGCGGCGAGATCGAGGCTGCGCTGTCCGATCCCGACGCGGACCTCGCCGAGGTCCTGCGCTCGTCGCGTGACGAGGCGAACACGCTCTCCCACGTCATCGAGGGCCTGCTGTTCCTGGCGCACGCGGAGCGGCCGGGCGCCCGCACCGCCATGCATCCGCACGACCTCGCCGCGGTCGCCGAAGGCATCGCGGAGTTCTACGAGCCGCTGGCGGCCGACGCCGGGATCCGGCTGACCGCGCACGCGGTCGCCCGGCCGACGGTCGCGATCGACATGGCGATGGTGCAGCGCGCGCTGAGCAATCTGCCAAGCACCTCCCTGGCGGGCCCCCCGAGCGGCGGTGCGATCGCCATGACGACCGGGATGCAGGAGGATCGCGCGGTGATCGAGGTGGCCGACACCGGCTGCGGGATCGCTCCGGAGCGCCTGCCGACCATCTTCGACGGCGCGTACGCGCACGCGGTCACGGTCGCCCCGAAGGCGACCCGGACCGGGCTCGGCATCGGCCTGTCGATCGTGCGCTCGATCATGCGTCTGCACGGCGGCAGCGTCTCCATCGAGAGCAGGCCTGGGCACGGGTGTCGCGTGACGCTGCGGTTCGCCTGACGTGCTCGCCGAAGCCGATCTGATCCGGGCGGGGACACGTGCCGTGCCGTGCGGCTATGCGCGGATCGCCCGGCGCCCACGGGCGTCTCGAGCATCCGGAGCCGGTCGGCGTCGGTCGGAGATTCGCGGCGTCCGGTGCGGACGCATCCCCGATGCCCCGGCCCAGTAGTTCGCCATCGCGGCGGCCTTGCTGGCGAACCCGGGCTGACGCCGTCGAAGGGTCACCGCGCGACGGACGGGCGTCGCGCGCTCCAGGCGCCGCTGGAGTCCTGGGAACTGCCCGCCGAAGCGCAGCCGGGCGCCGCGTCGGCGTCGACGGCCGGACCGGTCGGAGCGCGGCCGCGCCGCCGATCGGTCGGCGCGGGCGCCGCCGAAGCGGCGCGCCGGAGGATCTCGTGTCGGTG
>CALJUJ010000654.1 GCA_937975525.1 uncultured bacterium | reverse complement strand
CCCGCAGCGTGCAGGTGCCGCAGCGCTGCGACGGCATCGGGTGGCCGTTCATCTTCGAGCGCCTCGGCCTGCTCCAACGAGCGCCGTACGACCTCGGCCTGGGACACCTTCCAGCGCGCCGCCAGCCGCTTCAACCGTCGCGCGGTCGGCTCGTCGAGCGCGAACGTCGTCCGATGCACCATCGTCGGCATACCATCACGCATGCCATCGGGCGAAATCAGCGGCAACGGCAAGTCGAATGGTCGGCATGGGGCCAACAGGGGTGACACTTGCACAAGGTGCTGAACCATGAAGACCAGCCTTCCCTGGCGAAGCAGCTCTTCCCTGTTGCGGCTCGATTCCGACCGAAGAAGCGCTGCGGTGGACGGCCGGGGCTCGACACTACGCCAGCGACGATGCGGTGGCGTCGGCACGAATCGATTCGGGCTAGCGAATCAGCCTCTAGAGCCGAAATTGGGGCTGCGCTGATGGCGTTGTCGAAAGAACTTCCGGCGCTCTCGGAGGGATCACCCCGCAGTGGGTTGCTTGCGTTGCTCGGTGGCGACGGCGTGCGCTAAGTTCGCGGCCCCATGTTTCGACCGAAACGCTGGCCCCATGAGGCGTGGATTCCGCTGAGCACCGGCTTGCTGTGGCTGTGGTGCGCGGCGAGCTTCGGCGTCGTCGGCTTCGCCTTCTCCCTGCTGCCCGGCTGCCTGCTGCTGTCGGCGGCGGTGTCGACCTTCCTCTACCCCGGCGACGTGCGCATCCCGCAGTTCATCGCCGCCGGCGGATTGCTCGGCGTGCCGCTTTCGCTGCCGGCATTCGTGGTCGCCGGCGTGCCCACCGGCCTCGCGCTGCTGCTCCTGTCGGCGATGTCGTTCGTCACCGCTGGTGCACTCTCCGTGCAACAAGAACCGCACGAGGACGAGGTCCCCGAGCCGGAACCGTCGATCGGGCTCGCCGCACAGGTCGCGATCGACGACGCGATCCTCGCCAGCCTGAGCATCCGCACCACCCTCAACATCGAGCCCGAGGAAGTCGTCACCGAGATCCGCGAAGCACACGCCCTCTTCAGCAGCCGCGGCTGGCTCGAGAGCCCTCGCGAGTACCACCCGGCCCCACCCGACCTCGTCGACCCGAGCACCTCGGTCGACAAGGCCTGGGGGATCGAGTTCGAGCACTTGCGCTGGACCAGCGACTACGAGCCGCACGCCGGCGAGCCCGGCCGCGACCGCTGGCTCGACTACACGCCCAACCGCGCCGCCCACGCCTGGGTGCTACGCCATCCGACGCAGGCACGCCCGTGGCTGATCTGCGTCCCCGGCTACGAAATGGGCTTCCCGCGCTTCGACTTCGCCGGTTTCCAGGTGTGGAAGCTGATCGAGGACCTCGGCCTCAACGTCGCCATACCGGTGCTGCCCTTCCACGGCCCGCGACGCATCTCCTTCTTCAGCGGTACCGGCTTCCTCGCCGGCAATTTCCTCGACACCATCCACGCCGAGGCCCAGGCCATGTGGGACATCCGCCGCCTTCACGGCTGGATCCGCAGCCAGTACGACGGCCCCGTCGGCGTCTACGGCCTATCGCTCGGGGGCTACAACGCGTCGCTCTTCTCGTGCCTGGTCGACGACCTCGCCTGCGTCGTCGCTGGCATCCCGGCAACCGACTTCACCCGCCTCACCTGGCGCCACGCGCCGGCGATCGAGCTGCGCTACGCCGAGCGCCACGGCATGCTCCACGACGAAATCGCCGAGGTGCTGCGCGTCGTCTCGCCTCTGGCCATGCCGTCGCAGGTTGCCAAGGAGCACCGCCACATCTTCGCCGGCATCGCCGATCGTCTCGTACCGCCCGACCAGCCTCGCGATTTGTGGCGCCATTGGGACCGCCCGCAGATCGCCTGGTACATGGGTGGCCACCTGACCTTCCGGGCCCACCCCGAGATGCGTGCGGTGCTCCCCGACGCGCTCCGCGCCGCCGGCATGCTCACCTAGGACGCGGCCGCCTCAGACCGGGAAGTAGGCGGGCCAGACGATCGCATCGAGCAGCGCCGTCTGATTCGCGAACGCAACCGCGCCGAGAACTGCGGCGATCCGCCACCCGCGCCCCGGGTCCGGCTCCAGTCGGGCGAGCACGTAGATGATGCCCAGCGCCGCTAGGCCCACGATCGCCAGGACCAGGCGAATGGCGAACCATAGTCCGCCGCTCGGTGCGTCCAGCATCGCGAAGGTCAACGGCATCCACAGGGCGGAGGGCACCAGCGCAGCGACGTACAGCAGATTCAGCAGCGGGTAGGCCGGCGTCGATCCGATCCGTGCCGTCGCGGGGTCGACGCGGAAGAAGACGAAGTAGGTGAACAGCAGGTACCCGAACGCCGCAGCGAACATGGAGACCGTGTAGACGGGCTGCAACTCGATCGGCACGCCACCCCACACGCGGCCGGGATCGACCTGCGTGGCGATGCCGTGCGCGTAGCTGCCGAGCACGGCGACGCCGCCGAGAACGTTGATCCAAGCCATCGCCAAACGTTGGGAGTGCATACTGCGAGTGCACCACAAACGGCATTCGGTGCAAGCCCGCGAACGTCGCACGAGCGCCCCAGTTCGATCGTCGCGCGGGTGGGCGCACCGAAGGGGACACGCATTGGGCTCTTGGGCGCAGCCCTGCGGCGCCCGCCGTCTCGGCGGGTGATCCGCTCTTGCCCCGCGCCGCACCGCCCCTTTCCGCCGGGACGGCGGACGCTACAGCGTGGGCCCTTCCGTCCCCATGGTGCGAAAGCACCGTTTCGGGCCGCTACGCGGTCATGGGGACTGTGCCCGTTTCTCGCGATTGAAACCGAAGTGGCGCATCACCAACGTCGCGCGCCGGCTTGCGCC
>CALJUJ010000653.1 GCA_937975525.1 uncultured bacterium | reverse complement strand
CCGGCGCCGTCGTACTCGGCCATGGTCTCGATCAGGTCGTCGACGAGCTGTTGGATCTCGGGCGACCCGATGGCTTCGGGGGGCACGGGGTCGGCGATGCGACGCAGGACGGGGTGGCCCAGCCGGGCGACTTTCAGGACAGCCATGGCAGGTGTCTAGCGGGGCGGCGCCCCGGCCCGCGTTCTCAATGCGCCGCTTGCCATCGAATTGCCTCGCCCGCCACGCTCGAAATCTCGAATCATCTTCAACGACGTTCCACCGTCATCGGTCCTTAGCCGAGCCGCCGAGACGGTGCCAGCGGGCGCTCAAAGCTCCTCGCCGTCGCCGTCGCCGAAGTCGACTTCCTCCTCGGTACGATTCTCGAAGCGGGTGTACTCGTTCATGAACGTGAGCCGTACGGTGCCGATCGGCCCGTTGCGCTGCTTGGCGATGATCACCTCGGCATCGCGCTCCGGAGCGTTGCCGTCGTAGACGATCGGCCGGAAGAGAAAGGCGATCACGTCGGCGTCCTGCTCGATCGCGCCCGACTCGCGCAGGTCGGCCATGATCGGCTTCTTGTCGCTGCGCGTCTCGACGGCGCGATTGAGCTGGGAGAGCGCCATGACTGGGACGTGCAGCTCCTTGGCGAGGGCCTTCAGCGAGCGCGAGATGCTGGAGATCTCCTGCTCGCGGCTGTCGCTGTTGTGGCCGCGCATCAGCTGCAGGTAGTCGACGATGATCAGGCCGAGCTTGGACGACGGCTCGCGCTTGATGCGGCGCGCCTTCGCGCGCGTCTCGAGAATCGACAGCGCCGGGGTGTCGTCGATGTAGATCGGCGCCTTGCTGAGACGGTCCGCCGCGCGGGCGAGCTTGGCGAGGTCGGTGCGGGCGTCGATGCCGGCACGCACCTTGGACTGGTCGACGCGGGCCTCGGAGCAGAGCAGGCGCATCACCAGCTGCTCCTTCGACATCTCGAGGGAGAAGATGGCGACGCCGTGGTCGGCGTCGAGGGCGGCGTGTTGGGCGATGTTGAGCGCGAAGGCCGTCTTGCCCATGCTCGGCCGCCCGGCGACGATGATCAGGTCGGACGGCTGCAGGCCGGCGAGCTTGTGATCGAGGTCGGTGAAGCCCGACGGCACGCCGGTGACGATCTCCTTGCGCTCGTAGAGGAGCTTGATGGCCTCCATCGAGTCGAGCATGATCTCGCCGATCCGGTAGTAGCTGCGCTTCACCTTGCTCTCGGAGATCTCGAAGATCTTGTGCTCGGCCTCGTCGAGGAAGCCGTCGACGTCGGCGTTCGACTCGTAGCCGCGGGTGACGATCTCGGTGGCGGTCGTGATCAGGCTGCGCAGGATCGCCTTCTGGCGGACGATGCGCGCCCAGTAGCGGACGTTCGCGGCGGTCGCGGTCTTCTCGGCGAGCTCGGAGAGGAAGCTGGCGCCGCCGACGTCCTGGAGAACGTCGTTCTGACGCAGCGTCTCAGCCAGCGTGATCAGGTCGATCCCTTCGCCGCGCTGCTGCAGCTCGACCATCGCCCGCATGATCTTGCGATGCGCCTCGCGGTAGAAGTCGTCGGCGGAGAGGATCTCGAGGGCGGCGTCGATGGCCTCGTTGTCGAGGAGGATGGCGCCGAGCACCGACTCCTCGGCCTCGAGGTTCTGCGGCGGCAGCTTGCGTAGGCTGCTCTCGACCTGCTGCGCCGGATCGGCGACCGGTACGCGTGCTGCGGGCATGGGGCGGCGATCCTAGGAGCCTCCGCGGCAGGCGGCAAGCGCTGCCGGCGCGAAAGCCGGGAATCCGCGCGGCATCGCACATTTTTCCCGCCTCCGGGCGCAAGTGGTTTTCCGTGACCCGGATTTTCCTGCTACCTTCGCAGGGGCATCGAGGGAGCGGAGTGAAGCACATCGAATCGATCAGCCGCGACAGCGCGGCCTACGTGGAAACCATTTACGAGGATTACCTGCGCGATCCCAAGTCGGTCGATCGCGAGTGGGCTGCCTATTTCAACGGCCTCGACGTCAGGTCGACCAACGGCAGCCACCATAGTCCGGTCGAGTACACGCTGACGCGCGTGAGCACGCGGCCGGAGCGCAACATCGGCGTCTTCGACCTCATCCACTCGTACCGCGGCTTCGGCCACCTCGTCGCCCAGCTCGACCCGCTCGGCAACAACGCCGACTACCACCCCTATCTCGACCCCGTCGAGTTCGGCTTCGAGGCCAGCGACCTCGAGCGCGTCGTCGAATGTCCGACGTTCAAGAACTGCACCCAGGCGCGCCTGCGCGACCTCATCGACCTGCTCAAGCAGACGTACTGCGGCACCCTCGGCGTCGAGTACATGGAGATCTTCGACAAGGAGCAGCGCAGCTGGCTGCAGGACCGGATGGAGCCGGACCTCAACCGGGCGCCGCTCACCGCCGACGACCGCCGCTTCATCCTCGAACGCCTCACCGCGGCCGAGAGCTTCGAGCAGTACGTCCAGACCAAGTTCATCGGCCAGAAGCGCTTTTCGCTCGAAGGCGGCGAGTCGCTGATTCCCATGCTCGACTTCCTCATCGAGGACGCCGCCGAGACGGGCGTCGACGAGGTCGTCATGGGCATGGCGCATCGCGGCCGACTCAACGTCCTCGCGCACCTGCTGGAGAAGCCGTACCACTTGATCTTCTCCGAGTTCGAAGGCGCCTTTCTTCCGGCGGAGATCCAGGGCGACGGCGACGTCAAGTACCACCTCGGCTACTCGCACAACCACACCACCCGCGGCGGCCACGCCGTCCACCTGTCGCTGTCGTCGAACCCGAGCCACCTCGAAGCCGTCAATCCGATCGTCCAGGGAATCGTCCGCGCCAAGCAGAACCGCCTCGGGGATCTCGACCGCGCGCGCGTGCTGCCGGTGCTGATGCACGGCGACGCGTCGTTCACCGGCCAGGGCATCGTCTCCGAGACCCTCGCGCTCTCCGAGCTCGAGGCCTACCGCACCGGTGGGACGATCCACATCATCATCAACAACCAGATCGGCTTCACCACGTCGCCGAAGGACTATCGCTTCACCCGCTACCCCAGCGACACGGCCAAGGAGATCCAGGCGCCGGTGTTTCACGTCAACGGCGACGACCCCGAGGCCGCGGTGCAGGCGGCGAAGCTGGCGATCGCCTACCGGCAGCGCTTCAAGGCCGACGTCATCATCGACCTCGTCTGCTACCGCCGGCACGGCCACAACGAGGCGGACGACCCGACGTACACGCAGCCGGTGCTCTACGACCGCATCCGCAAGCACGAGACGACCCGAGCCCTGTACGAGAAGCGGTTGCTCGAGCGCGGCGACGTCACGCCGGAGCAGATCGAGGAAGACAACCAGGCGCTGCGCAAGCAGTTCGACGAGGAGTTGAACTACGCGCGCGACTACCTGCCGCGGCAGCGGGTGCAGGCGCTCAGCGGCTGGTGGAAGGACATGCACTGGGCCGGCGCCGACTGGGGCGCCGACACCAAGCTGCCGATCGCCACCCTCGAGCGCGTCGCCGAGGGGGCGCAATCGACCCCGCAGGGTTTCGCCACCCACCCGAAGATCCAGAAGCTCCTCGCCGAGCGCGCCCGCATGCTCGAGCCGGGCGGCAAGATCGACTGGGCCTGCGCCGAGATGCTCGCCTTCGGCACGCTGCTCCTCGAAGGCCATCGCGTGCGCCTCGCCGGCCAGGACAGCGGCCGCGGTACCTTCAGCCAGCGCCACGCCGTGCTGACCGACACGAACACCGCCGACCGCTTCGTGCCCCTCGACCACCTGAGCGCCGACCAGGGCCGATTCGTGGTGATCGACAGCATGCTGTCCGAAGCGGCGGTGCTCGGCTTCGAGTACGGTTTCAGCACCGCCGACCCCCACAATCTCGTCCTTTGGGAGGCTCAGTTCGGCGACTTCGCCAACGGCGCCCAGGTGATCATCGACCAGTTCATCATTTCGGGCGAATCGAAGTGGCAGCGCATGAGCGGCCTCGTGCTGCTGCTCCCGCACGGCTACGAGGGCCAGGGGCCGGAGCACTCCAGCGCCCGGCTCGAGCGCTTCCTGCAACTCTGCGCCGAGAACAACATCCAGGTCTGCAATCTGACCACCCCGGCACAGTACTTCCACGCGATCCGCCGGCAGATCCGTCGCGAGTTCCGCAAGCCGCTGGTGCTGATGACCCCGAAGAGCCTGCTGCG
>CALJUJ010000652.1 GCA_937975525.1 uncultured bacterium | reverse complement strand
CCGGAGTGTGTCCCGGGGTATGGAGAAACCGGATGCGCAGGCGCCCGAGGGCGAGCTCCTCGGTGCCGTCGGTGAGGACGAGGTCGGAGCGTGAAAGGCCGGCGATCCTTGCCGCGTAGTCGGCTTCCGCCTTGTGGAGCCAGGTTTTGGCGGCAACGTTGCGCTCGAGCAGGTCCGCCGCACCGGGGATGGACTGGCCCATGAACTGGCTGACCAGGTGATCGTGATGGAATTGCTTCACCATGTTCGTCTTCAGCTTCAGACCCTCTTGCTCGACGATCTGCAGAATCGCATCGATGTCCCAGGCGGCATCGACGACGGCCGCCTCTCGCGTGTCGGGATCGGCGATCAGGTAGACGTAGTTGGCCATCGGCCCGAGTTGCAGTTGCTTCAGGTAGATCGGTGCGGCCATGTTCGTCCTCAGATTCCCTTGCGTTCGTGCGCCCGCAGCCCGCGCTCCCAGAGGTACTCACTCTCCCCGGACTGCTTGCCGATCCAGCGCGACAAGACGAAGAAGAGATCGCTCAAGCGATTCAGGTAGCGCAAGGGGCCGCTGCCCAGGTCCTCGTGTCGTCCCAGCTCATAGACGATTCGCTCGCCCCGGCGGCACACGGTTCTCGCTTGGTGCAGAAAAGCGCTCACTTTGCCGCCGCCCGGCAAGACGAAGGAGCGCAGTGGCTCGAGGTCTCCCTGGCGCTCGTCCATGAGCTTCTCGAGGGCTTCGACTTCGGCGTCGCTGACGCGAAACATGCCCTCGTACGCTGCTTCGGGAGGTGTCGCGAGCTCGCTACCGAGATCGAACAGCTCGTTCTGGAGCACGCGCAGTACGCGATCGAGCCGATCTCGGGCAGGGCTCGACGGTGCGTCTTCGTTGAACACCCGCGCCAGACCGACGATCGAATTGAGCTCGTCGAGCGTACCGTATGCCTCGAGGCGAAGGTCGCTCTTCGGAACGCGCTTGCCGCCGACGAGTGCAGACTCGCCGCCGTCGCCGCCGCGGGTGTAAACCTTGGTGATGCGGATCGCCATGACGCAGCGAATGTAGCAAGGGCGCTGCAGGGGCGGAAGCGTGCCGAGGGAGCGGATTCAGCGGAGCGGATCGACGTCCTCTCCATCGAACGGAGGCGAAAAAACCACATACGCAGCAGCTGGTTCCGATCCGCGGTTCTCGAACCAGTGAGGCGTACCGCGATCGACCGCCGCAATCGATCCCGGTCCCATTTCGAGGTCGCCGCCGTCGCGATGGAGCGTTCCGTGGCCGCGCAGCAGAAAGACGACGAGGTCGTGGCGACGGTGCACGTGCGGCTCCTCGCGATCGCGAATCTGCACGAGATGGCGGCTGTTGCCGGCGGCGGTGCCCAAGGCGACCACGTGGATGTTGCTCGTCCGAGGCATCGGGTGGGCCGTGAGAAGCTCCGCGTGGCTCGGCTGCCCCGGGATGAGAGCGCTGCCCGTCGTCGGAACGCGACCGCAGGCGGCGACGAAACCCAAGCCGAGCAACAAGAGGACGCCGTAGAGTCTCACAGCAGGGACTCCGGCACGTCGATCAATCTGGCCCGGAGGAACTCTCCGAAACTCTTGGCCTGCGGATCACTGCGCGTCGATGACGCCACGCCTTCCCCCAGGAGTCCCTTGACGACGAAGTTGAGGCTCCAGAGGTTCGGCAGCGCACAACGCTCGATCTCGAGGTCGACGGCTTCGGGCAGCAACTCCCGCAGGCGCTCCACGGTGAGCGTCCGCTCGAGCCAGGCATACGCCTGGGCGCTGCGAACCCAGAAGCCGACGTTGGCATTGCCGCCCTTGTCCCCGGAGCGTGCGCC
>CALJUJ010000651.1 GCA_937975525.1 uncultured bacterium | reverse complement strand
GACGTCGGCGGCGTAGCCGACGCCCTCGGCCTCGACTTCGGGGCGCTTGCGGCTCTTGTGCTGGTGTACCGGGATGCCGAGCTCCTCGGCACGGACCTTGGCCGGGTCCGGCCGCTTGCCGGGTCGGTCCGGCGGGCAATAGAACGCCGCGATTTCATGACCCTTGTCACGCAATCCGTCGAGAACCTTCTCCGCGAACGCCGCCTGACCGATGAGTACGATCTTCATGAGACTCGCCTTCTCCGATGTACTGTTTCACCGACCCTGGGTCACCGACCCTCCGCATACGGTCGATTGCCGCCAACATCAACCGACCCGCCACAGACGAAAAAGGGGAGCCCGGACTCCCGGGCTCCCCTTCCTGTGGATGCCAGTCGGCGCAGCGACGCTCAGCCCGCGCGCACCTTCTTCACTTCCTCGGTCATCTCGGGCACCGCCTTGAAGAGATCGGCGACCAGTCCGTAGTCGGCGACCTGGAAGATCGGTGCTTCCTCGTCCTTGTTGATCGCCACGATGACCTTCGAGTCCTTCATGCCGGCGAGGTGCTGGATCGCACCGGAGATGCCGACGGCGACGTACAGGTTGGGCGCCACGACCTTGCCCGTTTGCCCCACCTGTAGGTCGTTGGGGACGTAGCCGGCGTCGACGGCGGCTCGGCTGGCGCCCATCGCCGCACCCAGGGCGTCGACGAGCGGTTCGAGCACGGTCTTGAAGTTCTCTCCCGACTTCAGGGCGCGGCCGCCGGAGACGACGATGCTCGCGTCGGTGAGCACCGGGCGGTCGGATTTCGTCTCGCTGAACGACACGAACTTCGTCTTCGTGCCCTCCGGAGTGAACGAAACCGCCTCGGTCGAGCCGCTTCCCCCCTTGGCAGCCGGATCGAAGGCAGTCGCTCGTACGCTGACGATTTTTGGGCTGCCCGCGATCTCGACCGTCGCAATCACGTTTCCTGCGAAGATGGGTCGTTGCATCGCGCCGCCCTCTTCGAAGTCCGTGACGTCGGTCGCCATGCCCGCATCCAGCAGGGCAGCCACGCGCGGAAGGAGATCCTTGCCGACGGCGGTGGAAGTCGCGAGAACGACCTCGGCGCCGCTGCTCTTGGCGACATGCGCAACGGCCGCAGCGGTAGCGTCGGCGAGGTAGTGCTCGAACGCATCTCCGTCGACTACGTGCACTTTGAGGCCGTACTCGGCGAGGTCGGCGGCAGCAGCGTCGAGCCCCTTGCCGACCACCACCGCTTCGCACTCGCCGCCGAAGACGGCAGCAGCCTGCTTGGCGGCGGTGATCGCGATCTGCGTCGGCTTGGTGACCTTGCCGTCGCTGTGTTCTGCGAAAATCAGTATGTTGCCCATCGTGTGCTCTCCTCGTGCCGCCTCAGATGGCCTTTGCCTCGTCGTGCAGGGCCTTGACGAGCTCTTCCACCGACTCGACCTTGCGACCAGCCTGCCGCTCGGGCGGCGGCGACAACTTGGTGACCTTGACCTTGGGAGCCAGGTCGATGCCGAGGTCGCCCGCCGCGAGCTCCTTCAGCTCTTTCTTGCGGGCCTTCATGATCCCCGGGAGCGATGCGTAGCGCGGAACGTTGAGCCGCAAGTCGACCGTGATCACCGCAGGCAGCGCGGTCTCGATGGTTTCGAGGCCGCCGTCGACCTCCCGGACGACCTGAGCCGATTCGCCGCTGATGGCGATGCCCGGGACGCCCTTCTTTTCCTCGTCGGATTCGAGGCTCTCGACCTTCGAGGCGAAGGTCGCCTGCGGCCAATCCAAGAGCGCGGCCAGCATCTGGCCCGTCTGGTTGGCGTCGTCCTCGATGGCCAGTTTGCCCATGAGAACGCGGCCTGCACCTTCGTCGGTGGCGACCTTGTGTAGAACCTTGGCGACGCCGAGCGAGTCGAGCTCGTCGTCACTGGTGACGAGGACGGCGCGATCGGCGCCCATCGCGAGGCCCGTTCGAAGCTGTTCGGCAGCCGACTTGGAGCCGACACTGACGAGGACGACCTCAGCCCCGGACACGGTGGCCTTGATGCGCAACGCCTCCTCGACGGCGATCTCGTCGAAGGGGTTGACGACATACTTCAGGTTCTCGGTGACGATGCCGGAGCCGTCACCCTTGACTTTGATGATCGCGTTGTAGTCGGGAACGCGTTTCACCGTGACCAGGATTTTCAAGGCAGTCCTCCTTGGTGGAATCGAAGTGGGGTACCATAGGCACCCCGATGGGTCAAGTTCGCTTCTACGCGACCAGTCCAGGAATAAGCATACCTAATCTAATTCCCGTTGCCGGGATGACCGAGTCGCGCCGATAAACCGCGGCCGGCACGCATGATCCGCGGCGCAATGTCATCCCGGAGGCGCTCGCGGGAAAGGCGCTCCAGGGGCCCAGCGAGACACAGGGCAGCAACGACGGTGCCCGTGTAGTCGTGGATCGGTACGGCGACAGCGCCGACGTCGGCGACATGTTCGCCGAGCTCGAGGGCGAATTGTTGGCGTGCTACGGCTTCGACCTCAACACGTAGGGCCCCCGGGTCGACGATCGTCTGAGGCGTGCAGCGAGCGTAGGGCTCCGGGCGTTCGCCGACGGTGCCACCCTGATCCGAAAAGGCAAGGAGCACCTTGCCCGCAGCTGTAGCGTGGAGCGGCCGTAGGTCGCCGATGCGCGGAACGAGCCGTACGGCGCGTGAGGGCTCCACGGCATCGAGCACGACGCCGAAGTCGCCTTGGAGAACCGACACTAACACTGTCTCGCCGACCTCGCGCGCGAGGTCGGCCATCACCGGCCGGGCCTGGCGCAGCAACCCGGCCTGCTGCAAGAATCGCTGTCCGAGCCCGAGGCAGCGAACGCCGAGGCGGTAGTTCTCGGTCGCCTTGTTCTGTTCGATGTAGCCGCGCGCTTCGAGTGTCGCCAATAGCCGAAAGACGTTATTTTTGTGCAACTTCAGGCGCTTGCTGAGCTCGGTGACGCCAAGCTCGTCGGTGTCGCCGGTGAACTGCTCGAGCACGTCGAGGGCGTGGGACACAGACTGAATCGTGTAATTCGCCTTGTCACGCCGTACCATCATCGTCCTCCGGTAGCTTCGGAAAAGGTGTTTTAGTAGAGCCTGGCCAACGGTAAGTCAAACCATCCCGAGCGGAGGCAGCGAGGCGACCGCCCACAACGACGCAAGCCCCGTCAGCGGACCGACGGGGCTTGCAGTGTCGAAAGCGGCAGCGCCGCCGTGAGGCTCTCTAGGCCAGCCGGTCGGCGACGATCTCCATGACGTCGACGGCGTCGACCTTGCCTTCCAAGTTCTTGGACTTGAGGCCGTCATCGATCATGGTCATGCAAAACGGGCAAGCGACCGCGACGGCGTCGGGTTTGGTCTCGAGGGCCTGGTCGACGCGCTGGAAGTTGACTCGCTTGTCCGCGTCTTCCTCCATCCACATGCGGCCGCCACCGGCACCGCAGCACATTCCGAACTTGCGACTACGCTCCATCTCCGTGAGCTCGAGCCCGGGCACGCTCTTCAGAATGTCGCGTGGTGCATCGAACACCTCGTTGTAGCGCCCCAGGTAGCAGGAGTCGTGGTAGGTGATGCGCTTGCTGGTCGCAGCGCCGTTGCCGTTCAGCTCGACCTTTCCGTCGGCGATCAGCTCGCGCACGAACTCCGTGGCGTGGACCACGTCGTAGTCGCCTCCGAACTGCGGAAACTCGTTCTTCAGCGTGTTGAAGCAGTGCGGACAGTTGGTGAGGATCTTCTTGACGTTGTAACCCTGGATCACCTCGTTGCACATTTCAGCCATCGACTGGAACAGATACTCGTTGCCGATGCGGCGGGCCGTTTCTCCGTTGCAGAGCTCTTCCTTGCCGAGGATCGCGAAGTTGACCCCTGCCGCCTTGAGGATCTTGGCCACGGCTTGCGTCGTGCGCTTGTTGCGGTCGTCGAACGCTCCCGCACAACCCACGTAGTAGAGGTACTCGGCGTCGGGCGTGTCCGCCATCAATGGGATGTCGAGCCCCTTGGCCCATGCTTCGCGGTCGGACGCATCGATTCCCCAGGGATTGCCCGTGGTCTCCATACTCTTGAAGGTCCGGGTGAGCTCGGCGGGAAAACGCGCTTCCTCCTGGACGAGGTGTCGCCGCATGTCGACGATCTTGTCGACGTACTCGATCATGATCGGGCAAGCCTCCTCGCAAGCTCGGCAAGTGGTGCACGCCCACAGCACCTCGTCCTTGATCAGCCGATCGCCGACGATGTTCTCGCCCACCAACATCGGCTCTTCGGCGCTCGCATCGCCGTTCTGCTTGGCGGCCAGGACAGTGTCTTCGTTCTCGTAGAGGTAGTCGCGAAGATTGAGCATCAGCTGGCGGGGCGCGAGTTCCTTGCCAGACATCGTCGCCGGGCAATGCGAGGAGCAGCGACCGCACTCGGTGCACGAATACATGTCGAGCACTTGTTTCCAGGTGAACTGGTTGATGTGCGACGTTCCGAACGACGTCGCGTTCTCCAGGTCCTGCTTGCTGAGCTGACCTTTGGGCTTGGTCTTCGCGAAGAAGACGTTCGGCAGGAAAGTGAGAATGTGGAAATGCTTCGAGAGCGGCAGGAGGTTCAGGAAAACGAGGATGATCGCGTTGTGGATCCACCAGCCGGCGTCGCTGGCGAGCTCAGCGAGGCCGGCGCCGCCGATGCCGCCGAGGGCAACGCCGACCATGTAGCTGAACGGCTGCCAGTACATCTCTGCCTGCACATGGGCATTGTCGGCCTCGAAGACCATGCGGCCGCCGTCGTAGAGCTTGCCGCTGATCATGATCGAGCCGATGAAGCAGAGAATGAGGTAGGCCTCCCAGTGAGACTGCCCAGCGAGCCGATCTTCCGCAGGCTTGTAGCCGTAGAGGCGCTTCGGGTGCTCGACGCCCCAGCGGTACAACGCATAGACGACGCAGCCGAGCACGATCACCTCCATGAAATCCTTCATGAGGAGGTACGGCCCGCCCAACAGTCCCGGCGTGAAGGGGAACAGGTAGAAGTCCTCGACGAAGCCGCGCGCGAACATGTGCACGACCTGTATGGCGAGGATGGTGAATCCCCAGAAGATGAAGAAGTGCATCCAGCCAGCCGTTTGCTCGCTGAGCGACGTTCCCGGACGAGGCTCTTGCTGGATGAACTTCTTTTGCGCGAACGCGTAGAGAAGGACGTTCTGGATACGTTCGCCGACGTTGTCGAAGCGATCGTCGGGGGCACCCTTCAACAGCACAGCCGTGCGGCGGTACATGGTGCGGCCAAAAACGGCCAGGGCGGCGACCATCATCGCCAAGAAGAGGATCGTGCTCATGGAAACTCCTGCGGGCTCGGATTCGCCAGATTCACCGGCACCACGCGAACGCTACCCAGAATAAGGCAAGCTCGCAAGCGCCGCCGACTCGCATCAGGAAGCCTAATCTACTCCTCGACCTCGAGGGGCGTTGGATGTTGCACGGTCGCCGGCACCAGCTCGAGCGTGAGCGGATGCTCCAACCACCGAATGAAGATGTCCGTCCAGTACTTGTCGGCCATCGCGCCAGCGACGCGCACCGCATACTCCGACGCGGGCTCGGCATGGACCCGATTGAACTCCTTGTCGCCGACACGTACGCCGACGTCGGGGAACAAGGTGTTGAACTTGATGCGCTCGGCGGCACGTGTGCCGAGGCGGACGAAAACCGAGTCGTCGATGACGACCACCCAAACCGGGAACCAGTACTCACCTTCCTCGTTCGAAACGGTGCGCAGCTCGATCGTGTTGGCGCCAGCAAACTCGGCAGGATCCCAGACCGGTCCCTCTTGGGCGAACGCCGGCAGCGCGGCCAGCACCACGCACAGCCCCAGGAATTTCGCCATTACCGTCTCCTACTCTTTGCTGCGGCGGGTTGTCCCACGATCGCCATTGATCATGCAAGTTGCCACCCATCCGTCACCTTGACTATCTTGGAGTTTTGCTTATGAAGAGCGGGCGCAAGGATTAGGGAGACGAATCTCGGACGAGTCGCATCCCCCGCCCCCTCGCTTGTCGCGGGCTTCCGAGTACGACAGTATCGGCGAGTTCGCGCGACGCTTCGCGGGAATCGAATCGAAGACGGACAAAGGGAAACGACCATGCCCAAACGCTCAGGCGAAACCGCGGAACGGGTTGCGACGCCCCCTGCCGAAACCGCCATCCTTCCCACGCTCGACAATCCACTTCAAGCCAGCGAAGCCCCGCCGACCTCGGCCACTGCCGAACCCAAGCCCGGCCCCTACGAGGACGCCCTTGCCGAGGGCGAGCGCTTGCGCCTTCGCCCCTTCACCGCCGCCGGCACCCTGGCCACGCTGCGCCAGCACGCGAAGGACCGGATGACGGTCTGGGAACGCATCGACGTCCTCAAGGACAAGCGCAGCGATCCCACCGTCCTCTACCAGAATTGGGGCAAGAACCTCGACGGCGCCTCGATCGTGACCGCCGTCGTGCGCATCCGGGGCCGCGATGTCGCGCTCTACGGGCACGACTTCACCGTCCGCGCCGGCTCGATGGACGCCACCAACGGACGCAAGCTGGCAAACCTGATCTACCTCGCCGCGGAGCGCAAGATCCCGCTCATCGGCATGAACGACAGTGCCGGCGCCTTCATCCCCGCGGGTGTCGGTGGCCTCGATGGATACGCCGAAGCGTTCACCGCTCTGCGGAAGATCAACGGCGTCGTCCCCTCGATCATGTGCATGTTCGGCTTCAACGCCGGCGGCGGCGCCTACCTGCCACGCCAGGGCAGCTTCATGATCCAACCGGACAACACCTTCTTCGGTCTCACCGGACCGGCCGTCGTCAAGAGTGCTCTCGGGGAAGACGTCACCGCCGACGAGCTCGGCGGCCCGCGAGTCCACGGCGCAAGCGGCGTATCCGACATCACGGTCGCCGACGAGGTCGCCGCCCTGCGCACGGCACAGCGCCTGCTCAGCTACCTGCCCGACTCGAGCGACGTCGCACCGCCGTTCGAACCGACGTCCGACTCGGCGCAGCGGCGCACCCCGGAGATCGACACGCTCCTGCGCAAAGCCTTCAACTCGCCGACGGGCTACAACACACCCTTCGACGCGTCGATCATCATCCAACAGGTCTGCGACCACGGGGACTACTTCGAGATTCAACCCGATCGCGCCCGCAACGCGATTACGGCTTTCGGCCGCCTCGGCGGCAACGTCGTCGGATTCGTCGCCAACAACAGCTCGGTGGCGAGTGGTCAGATCGACATCGACGCCGCCTACAAGATCGCCCGCTTCGTGCGGTTCTGCAGCATCTACAACATACCGGTGATCTTCATGGAGGACACGACCGGCTTCCTTCCCGGCCGTGATCAGGAGAGCCGCGGTATCGTGCAAGCGGGCCGCGCGATGCTCGACGCCATCATCGACCTGCGCACTCCGAGAATCCTGCTCATCCTGCGCAACGCCTTCGGTGGCGCATATGCCGCCTTCAACTCCTATGCAACCGGTGCCAACGTCGTCCTGGCCCTGCCGACGACGCGCGTGGCGGTGATGGGCACCGCCGGGACGGCCTATGTCTATAAAAAAGAGTTGCAGGATGCCCGCGCCGAGGCTGCCGCACTCCAGCGCCGGGAGCAACGAGACAAGCTCGATGCCGGCGCTTCACCCGAGGACGCGGAGGCTGCCGCCAAGCGCGCCGCGGCGCAGTGGCTGCGTGAGCAAGAGGTGGCGTTGAACCAACGCTACGAGCGCGAGTTGATGAATCCCCGCGAAGCCCTCAGCCTCGGCTCGATCTCGGAGATCGTGATGCCCTCCGACCTTCGCGCCGTGCTCGGCCACCACATCGTCAGCCTGCTGCGGACGTACCAACCAGGCCCCTGGCAGTCCGTTCAACGGGAGTTTCATTGATGAGTTCCGTCGCTCCGGTCGATCCCAACCAGAACAACCCCCTCGTCCACCGAGACCGCCGCCTGGCCGACGCCGACTCGGAGTGGGTGCGCTCGTTTCGTTGCGACGACATGTCGGTGCTGATCGTCTGCCGTGGCCCGATTCGCAAGGAAACGATCGACGTGCTGCGAGAAATGGGCGTGCCTCGTATCGGCATTCTGCTCTCCGAAAAGGACAGCATCGCCTTCCCGCGCGCGCTCTCGCCGGAGCTGCGCATCATGGACCCCGACCATGTGCATGCCGTTCCCGATTACACCGGTGCCTCGAAAGAGGAGCGCATGCAGCGAATCAGCCAGATCATCCAGATCTGTCGTCAGCACGACTACGGCTACGTGTTTGCCGGCTACGGCTTCATGGCGGAAGATGCGACCTTCGTCGCCGCACTCGAAGACGCCGGCCTCTGCTTCATGGGACCAGGTTCCTTCACCCAGCGAGCTGCGGGCGCCAAGGACGAGGCGAAGCGCACGGCCATCGAGAACGACGTTTCCGTCACCCCAGGGATCAACAACGGCACGGCCCT
>CALJUJ010000650.1 GCA_937975525.1 uncultured bacterium | reverse complement strand
TTGCTCAGCATTCGGATGTCAGGCGCAAGCGCCGCGAAGTCGTCCTCGCGCGCGCCCGAGATGCGCTCGGGCGCGAACCGGAATTCGTGTCTCGCGCACCCGGTCGCGTCAACCTGATCGGCGAGCACACCGACTACAACGGCTTTCCGGTCATGCCCATGGCGATCGACCGCGACATCGCCATCGCCGGCGTCGCCCGCAGCGATGGCGAAGTCCATCTTCTCAATCGCGGTCGCTTCGCAACGCGCAGCTTCGCGTTGGGCGATACGATTGCGCCCTTCCCGGCCGGCGATTGGGGAAACTACGTCAAGGCCGCGGCGCAGGGCCTCGGCCGCCATCTCGACGGTGGGCTGCGCCGCGGAGCCGATCTCTACGTCGATGGCGACGTGCCCGACGGCGCCGGCCTCTCATCGTCGTCGGCGCTGGTCGTTGCCAGCGCCCTAGCCTTGTTGGCGGCCAACGAGGTCGACGTACCCCACGCGGACCTTGCCGAGATCCTGCCCCGCGCCGAGCAATACGTCGGCACGCTCAGCGGCGGCATGGATCAGACCATCAGCCTGCTGGGCCTGGCCGGCCACGCACTGCGCATCGACTTCCGTCCGCTGCGCTGGCGTCCGGTGCCGCTGCCGACGGAGTCGTGCTTCGTCGTCGCCCACAGCTTGGTCCACGCCGACAAGGCGGGAGGAGCCAAGCGGGCCTACAACACCCGGGTTGCCGAATGTCGGCTCGCAGCATGGGCCGCCGCCCGTTTGTTGCGCGGCGAGTCCGATTCCGCCGCCCCCCTCCTGGGCGACCTGCCCAAGCTGCTCGGCATGCCCACCGCATCCGTCGCCGCGGCGGTCGAATCCGTACTGCCCGCCGCCGAGGTAACCCTCGAGCAGCTAGGCTCGCTCACCGGCGCCCCGGGATCCGCCATCCGCGCCGCGGTCGACCTGCCCGCGGACGTCGAGAACCGATTCGCCCTCGCCGCCCGCGCCCGCCATGTCCTGACGGAGGCGAGCCGCGTCGACCTGGCCGAAGCCGCGCTCCACGCCGGCGACACCGAATCGTTCGCGGCCGCCATGAACGCCTCGCACGCGAGCTGCCGCGACGACTATGAGATCAGCTGCGCCGCCCTCGAAGCGCTCGTGACCACGGCGCTACGGACGGGTGCGCTCGGAGCTCGCCTGACCGGGGCGGGATTCGGCGGCTGCATCGTCGCGCTCGTGCCCACGGCCACCGTGACCGACTTCCTCGCCGAGCTCGACGAGACCTTCTACGCTCCCCGAGAGCGGGCCGGAGCGGAGCTCGATCAACTGCGCTTCGTACTGCAACCCTCGGGCGGTGCCGACGTCACTCGGCGCTGACCCGCTTCGCCGGGGTCGCTTTTCCGTGTGCCACGGATCGGCTACGAGTAGAGCGCGATGTACCTCTCGACCCGCCCCGCTGGACCGCCACACCGACTTGCCCTGGTCGGGTTCGTTCTCGCCGTAGCCATCCTCGGATCTGCCGGCGGCTGCGCAACCAAGCAACGCAACTTGTCCGAGCCACTCGGCGTCTCGCTCGCGGAGATCATGCCGCTGCACGACCGTGACCACTACGTGTACATCTGGCAACGCGTCAGCGACGGCCATCGCGAGGCAGAGGGGCTCCACGTCGAGCACGTCTCGATCCTTCCGGAACAGAACGAGTTCGAGGTGACCGTCAGCGAGGACGGCTCCCCCGCGGGGAGGCTGCGCTTCCTGCACGACGGCGAGCGGGTCGCCTTGCTGTCGGAGGACGATCTCGAGAACGGCATCCGCCGCTCCTACGACCCTCCGCTGGTCCACTTGCGGGCGCCGCTGCGCGCCGGCGAGAGCGGCTCCCGCTCGACCGCGAACATCACGCAGATCGACACCGGTCAGCTGATCGCGCGGATCGACATCTCCCAGAGAATCCGACTGTCGTCGGCCTCTGACATCGAATCGTCCCTGGGAACGTTCTCCGCCGGGGTCCTCATGGAATCGCGACGCACGCTGCACACCCCGACGGGCGACGTGGAGTTGCTGAGCGCCACGGTGCTGATCCCCGGAATCGGCGAGATTCGCAGCGAGGGGGCAACCGTTTCGGGTGGCGAGATGACCGTCGATCGTCACCCCGAGATCGATACCGTGCTGCGACGAGAGCTCGCCTGCGCCATCATCGACAACCGCCCGATCGGCGACTGCGGCGGCGTACGCAACGACCTCGGCCGGTTGCGCGCCACGCCTCGCTGACCAGCCGTAGTCTCAGCCATCGGATGCGCCGCACCCTCGCCATCCTGATCTTCGCAATCCTCGCGATCGTCGCGTTCGTCCCGCTCCTGGTCGGGCCTTCGGTGCAGCGTGAGATCGAAGCAGCGCAGGCCCCCCTCGGATCATCGTTGGGCATCCCGCTCGAATTGGAGAGCTACGAGCGCGGCTGGTTTCGAGCGCGGGCCGTCGCGTGCACGATCGTTCCCCTGGCTGGCTGGGGCACCGAGCCTGCATGCGTCGACTACCACATCCAGCACGGCCCACTTCTCCTCGCCGAACCAGCCGGCATCGGCTGGTTCGGCATTCGCATGACGCCCCGCTTGCCGAGCGCGGCGGCGGATGCGCTGCGCAACGTCGCCGGCGACGCGACGCCTGTCGTGGTGACGATGCGCGCCGGCCTTTCGGGGAGGACGCGCATCGTCGCGGAATCGGCTGCTGCGCGCGGCGCGCTCGGCGACGCGACGATCGACGCGGCCGAGGCGAGGTGGGAGGCGAGCTATCATCCCACGACACGCCAGTTGGAAGGCCTGATCGACGCTCCGCACCTGCAAATCGAGGGCCCTCTGCTTCGCTTCGATCTACGCCGCCTCGAAGGCGAAATCGTTGCCGAGGAAGCCGCTGGGGGATGGTGGCTCGGTACGGCGACGGCATCGCTCGAGAAGTTCCTCGTCGCGAGCGACACCGTGGACGACATCCAAGTGCGTGGCGCGCGGGTCGGCTACCGAGCCGCACTGGTGGGCGACGAGCGGATCGACCTCGCATGGACGCTCGACGTGGACCAGCTGCTCTCGGCAGCGACGAGCTCTGGCGCCGCGGGCGGGTTGTCGCTGGCGCTGAGCAACGTGCGCGCCGTTCCCGTCGACACCCTGCCGCAGCCTTGGGCACCGGGCTCCTCCGTCGATGTTCGCACGTCGATCTTGGCCCTGCGGGGGACCCTCGAACCGTTGCTACGCGATGGCGGCGTCGTCGATCTCGAGAGGCTGCAGCTCCGGCTGGGAGAGGACAGCCTCGAAGGGCATCTAAGGATCGACGTCGGGCCTCCGGGCGACGAACCATCCCTGCAGGCACTGGCACAGCGCGTCAGCGCCGACGGCGAGCTCCTGATCAGTCGGACGCTGGCCGAACGCGCCCTCGGACGGACGGCGGTCGAGCAATGGTTGGGCACGGGTCTCGCCACGGCGCGCGACTCCGCGTTGTACGTGGGCATCGACCTTGCCGATGGCAAGCTCGCCGTCGGCGAGAAGGAGTTCCCTCTCGTGCTCTTGCTCGCGATGCTGTCCCTCGCCAAGTAGGGTCCCTCGCTGCTGGCGCCGTCACCGACGAGCGGCTAAGGGATGCGCCATGCAGCATGCCCGCGACGTCGCCACTCAGCGTGTCCCGGTGTGGGTCGGCCTCGCAGGCGCGCTCGCCCTGCTGCACCCTCCGCTGTTCACCTGGTTCTCGGGTCCTCTGATCGTCTGGGGTCTCGCGGTCATCATGCTCGGCATGGGGATCACGCTCTCGCTCGACGATTTTCGCAGCGTCGCACGCATGCCCCGTGCCGTCCTCGCGGGAGTGATTGCCCAGTACACGCTGATGCCGTTTCTGGGTTGGGCGACGGCAACGTTGTTTTCGCTACGCCCGGAGCTCGCGGCCGGCGTCATCCTCGTGTCGTGCTGCCCCGGCGGCACGGCCTCCAACGTCGTCTGCTACTTGGCGAAAGGAAATGTCGCCCTATCGGTGCTGATGACGATGGTCTCGACGTTCGCCGCCGTCGCACTGACACCGCTCCTGACGCAATGGCTCGCGGGAACGCTCGTCCCCGTGGACGCCTGGGGATTGTTCGCGAGCACCGTGCAGGTCGTGCTGCTGCCCGTCACCATCGGGCTGGCCCTCCACCACCTGGCGCCCGGCCTGGTGGGATTCGTTCTTCCGGCTGCGCCTCTCGTCTCCGTGGTGGCGATCGTTCTCATCTGCGCCAGCATCGTCGGCCAGGAGGCCGACATCCTTCTCGATTCCGGCGGCGCTCTGGTCGCCTGCGTGTTCACCCTGCACGCACTCGGCTTCCTCCTCGGCTACGCAGCCGCCAGGTTGCTGGGATACGACGCCGCCGTGCGCAGAGCGCTCTCCATCGAAGTGGGAATGCAGAACTCCGGCCTCGGAGCCGTGCTCGCGCGCAGACACTTCGCCGACCCCGCCACGGCCTTGCCGGCAGCGATCTCCGCGACGCTTCATTCGGTCATCGGCAGCGCGCTCGCCGCATGGTGGGCACGCGCCGAGGACGACCGCGGCACCGGCTGACCTGCGGCGCTCACTCCGCGGCTACGGCGAGAACCTCTTCCATTCCCGCGCGCAGACATTCGAGGAATACGTCGGCATCGGGGATGGCGGCCGGATCGGTGTTCACGCCGATGTACACCGAGCCGTCGTAGCTGAAGAGGGTGATGTTGCTCGCCGCCCCCGACAACGGGCCGAAGCCGAACATGCGCTCGACCCGCGCGCCGCTCGCGTAGACGGGGAACGGGGGTCCCGGCACGTTGCTGGTGACCAGGTCGATCGCCTTGAGCATCGAACCCATCAAGTTCACGGCGACGACGCTCGGCAACTCCCCGACCAGGCCGGCGACTTCGCTGACCAACGGCAACGCCGGCTCGTGGCGCTCACGCGCAACCGCGGCGGCGATCTGCCGCATCCTCTCGACCGGATCGGCAAGTGCCACGGGAACCTCGAAGCGCGCCGGCGAGAATTGATTGCCGGCGTGCTCCCCGGCCTCGCCGGCACGAACGTTGATCGGCATCGTCATGCGCAACGTCTCCACGCTCGCCCCATGCCTGTCGTGGTAACGGCGCATGCCACCGGTGACGCCCCCGACGAATACGCAGTTCAACGTGCCGTCGACCAACCGTGCCGCCGCCTTCAAACGGTCCAGAGGATACTCGATCTCGGCGAAACGCACGCCGAACGAGCGCTTGTGCATGAGCTTGCTCTTCGGCTCGCTCACCGGCCGCAACGTCCGAGCAACCGACGCAGCGAGCTCGGCCGCCGAGCGCGCCGTACCGACGGGGTCGGCGGTGAGGTCGCGCGCGCCGCGCCCCAAGGCCTGAACCAGACGCGCCGTCCGACCGATCTCGGTCTCGGCGCGGTAGCGAAGGGCATGCAGACTCTCGAAGAAAGCGCCGTGCTCCGGGACCGCGAGCTCTCCCGCGGAGGCTCGTCTTCGTGTTTCCGGATGCACCTCGGGCTCGGGAGATCGCTCGACGAGGCTCGCGGTCATGCGCACCAGGCCGACACCGTCGCTGATCGCATGGTGCAGCTTGATGAGAAGTGCCGCACGGCCCCCTTCGAGGCCGCTGACACGGTAGAGCTCCCACAACGGCCGATCCTTGTCGAAGGCCTGCATGGCAATCGGCTCGGCCAGATCGAGTAGGTCCCGCATCGTTCCCTGGCCGGGCAACGCTACGTGGCGCAGGTGGTAGCGCAGGTCGAAATGCTCGTCGACGCGCCACGCCGGCGTGGCCGCGTGCAACGGATCGAGCACCACGTGCTGGCGCAACCGGGGAATCGTCGCGAGCGAGCGCTCGACCGCTTCGCCGATCCGGGCTGCGTCCGGCTCGCGGTCGAGCACCATCACGCTGAGGATGGTCGAGCGCAACATCGGATCGCGCTCGTTGTTCCACATGATCGCGTCCGCATCGCTCATGTGCTCGTCGTACTGGATCGGCATGTCGAACGTCCTCCGCAGATTCGGATACGCCAGCGCTAGCGCAGGCTCACGTCGACCGGCAAGTCGGACGTAACCGACGCCGGCAACAGGCGCACGACGGCGGTCACAGCGGATGCGTCCGGGGTCAGGGGATGCATCTCCCCTTCCATCCAGTCCTCCAACAAGTCGGCGTAGTGGGCGCTGCCGGGCCACCCGCTCTGCCCGCCCGCGAGCGCGAAGGTGGCCGCGCGCGGATCGCCCAGGTCGATGACCATGCGCAACACGGGTCCGAACGACGGGTGCATGTCGGCGCGATCACTGCGCAGAAATTGGTTCTTGAACACGGTTTCCGGACCTCCGCGACCTTGCAGGGTTGGTGCGTGCAACAGCCAGCCGAGCACCGGATTGGCGCCGCCGAGGGGATGGCGCAGTTGGAAGGGGCGTACCGCTCCCCAGTGCCAGCGCTCGACGTCCTCGCCCCACGCCGATACCGCCGCCTCCACCGCGATCCGAAAGGCCGAGGCGACCACGTCGTCCCGGGATTCGACGGCCTCAGTGCGCGCATCATCCCACAAGGGATCGTCGGCGCTTCTCTCCCACATCCACTCGACCACGGTTTCGATATGAGCGATCGACTGAAGATACGTCCACATCTCGCCGTCCGCCCCGCCGCCGAGCTCGTCGGCGATGGCCAGGTCGAGAATCGCATTCTGCGTCAACGTGAACAGCGTCGCGGCACTCGACTCGGCATGCAGATCGCCGTCCCATTCACACAATGAGCTCTGGGCCGGCCGCAGGCTCTTCATCAGAGGCTCGGCACACAACGCGGCGAAAGCGCTCTGTCGGAGTCGCGGCCAATGCGGGAGTCGGGTATCTGCCTACAACACCGCCGCCTTGCTCGGGTCCTGCGCGTCGTCGGCACCGAGGACCGTGGCGATCCGCAGGTAGCGGTTCGGCGGCGAGGGATCGCTGTTGTAGGTCGTGAAGTAGCTCTCGCGCGGCAGAGCGCGGTTGTTCGCCGTGGCCAGCCAGCCGCGATCAGGGTCGCGCACCGCCGGCATCTCGTCCTTCGCCACCCAACCCGACCACTCGTATCGCGACGTCCAACCCGGAACGGGAAAGGTCCCCTGCCAGCCCACGCGCTCGGGAAGGCGACACGGGCTGGTGAAACCGGTGCGCCCCTCGCGGTCGGCGTACAACCAGCTCTGACAAGCGCTGTCGAAGGCCCCGAGCGCAGCGACCAGCTCGTCGGCGGACCGCGCCCGCCCGGCCCCTTCGACCGCCGACGCGTCGCCGGCATCGTCCACGGGGAGGCTGCGCAGCGTCGTCACGGGGATGCGCCCCTCGAGAAACGGGTCGAGGTCATTGAGCACCGGCCCATGCAAGCTGTATCGCGCGCTGGCGCGGACCGGATCGCCGCCACGCACGCGGAACGTCTCCGTGCGCACTTCGAACGCGAGAACCTGTTCGTCGTAACGGTAGTGAGTGGCGTCGGGCCCCGCCGGCTCCCCCGCCGGCGTCACCGGCTCTTCCACATAGAGATCTTGGAGGTCGACGTTGTTCGTGGTCGCGCCCCACGCGACGTCGAAGTTGTGCCCGAAGACGACGTATGGCAGCCCCGCCAGGGTGAAGCCGACGATCTCCTGCTCGGCGAGCACCAGATGAACGCCCCATGCCACCGGCGGGTTCATGTGGGGCAGATGCGGATCGTTGGCGAGCAGCGCCGATCCACCCGCAGCACGCTCGCCGGCGACGACCCAGTTGTTGCTCGTCGCGGCCCCCGCTCGCAGCATCTCGACGAACGACAAGGCGCGTCCCGTCGAGCCTCCCGCCAACCGACCCGAATCATCCGCACCCTCCGGACACAAGCCGGGCAAGGCCCCCGCGATCTCGGGCACGACAGCCGGCGGCAGCGCGAAGGCCTCTTCGCCAATGGCTTCGCTCGGCAGGAAGACCGGGCCGAACTCGATCTCCGTCGGCCAGATCCTCTCCGCGGCCTCCAGCCCGAGATGGCAGGCGAGCAACAGCCGACGAACCTCGCGCGAGTAGTTGTGCGTCAGGCCGAAGGTGAACAATCGAAAGACGGCGAGAGAGTCGACGGCGCGCCACGGCTCGACTTCGCGTTCGAGGAGGCGGTGCTCGATCGCCGGGTTTCCCGACTCGAGCCAGGCGTTCACCCCGCGGGCAAAGGCTTCCAGGTCGCTACGCTGATCGAGCTGCAAGCCATCGAGCATCTGCTGGGCTTGCTCCCCCAGGCCGATGAAGCGGTTGAACTTGTCGCCGTCGAGCGTCGTCCCCAACCCAACCGGAACATCGCCTACCAGCTCGGCGAGCCGCCCCCAGGCCGTGTGCCGCAGGAGATCCATCTGGAACATCCGGTCGCGGGCTTGCACGTACCCCACGGTGAAATACAGGTCGTGCTCGTTGGCCGCCGCGATTCGATGCCGGCGCTCGCGGCCGCGACTCACGGTAACCGGAGCGTGGAGGTCGCGAAGAACGGT
>CALJUJ010000649.1 GCA_937975525.1 uncultured bacterium | reverse complement strand
GGGGCGAGGACGAATGGCGCACGAGCACCGGCGTCGGCACGTTCGTCGATCCGCGTGTCGGCAGCGGCTCGCCCGTATGCGGCACCTGCACCGAACAGCTGATCGAGGCGGGCACAGACGACGAGCTGCGCATCCGCCTGCCGCCGATCGACGTCGCCCTCTTCAATGCGCCCGCCGCCGACCGCAACGGCAACCTGTACGTTCGCGGCTGCGCGATGACCGGCGAATCGCGCGACATCGCGCACGCGGCCCGACGGCGCGGGGGCTTGGTGATCGCCAACGTCGGCAAGATCGTCGACGACGGCTACGCAGAGGTGTTCCTCGGCGCCGACGAGGTCGACGCGATCGTCTACTACCCGGACGCCGAGCAGGCGGGTCTCATCCCGCACCGCAAACACTGGAGCGTGTTCACCCCCGAGAGCGACGTGCCGATCGAGCATGGCCTCGAGCGCGTGCAGTTCCTCAACCAGCTCGCCGGCATCACGCCGAAACGCAGCGATGCCGACCGCGCGTTGGCCCGGCTCGCCGCGGACACGCTGCTCCGGCACCTGCAGCCGGGGGCGCAGGTGAACATCGGCGTCGGGCTCGGCGAAGAGGTCTGCCGCGAGGTGTTCGCCGCCGGCCATCTCGACGACGTGACGTTCCTCGTCGAGAGCGGTCCGATCGGCGGCCTGCCGGCGCCGGGCATCTACTTCGGCGCGGCGTTCTGCCCGCAGCGCATCGTCAGCACGGCCGAGATGTTCCGCCTGTGCTACGAGCGCCTCGACGCCACCTGCCTCGGCGCGCTGCAGGTCGATTCTTCGGGCAACGTCAACGTTTCCCGGCGCGGCCCGGGACCGCGCGGCTACGTCGGCCCCGGTGGCTTCATCGATCTCACCGCCGCCGCGCGCACCATCGTCTTCGTCTCCGCCTGGATGGACCACGCGCAGGTGGCGGTCGACGGCGATCGAATCCGCATCGACCGGCACGGGAAGCCGAAGTTCGTCGAGCGAGTCGACGAGATCACCTTCCATGGCGCCCGGGCTCTCGCCGCCGGCAAGCGGGTTCTCTACGCAACCCACGTAGGCCTGTTCGAGCTCACCCCGCGCGGCATGGAGCTGGTGCGGGTGATGCCGGGGATCGACGTCCGCCGCGACATCGTCGGCACGACCCCGATGCGCGTCGTCGTGCCGGCGTCCGGCCCCCTGCCCGTGGTTGCCCGTGAGATCGTCTCGGGAATCGGCTTCGAACCTCGGCTCGGCGGCGGGTGACCAAGGCCGGCGCTCGCTTCGTGCGTGCGGTCGGCGGCCGACCGTGCTAGCCGTCGCCGCAGGTACACCGCCTGGCTGACGGAAGGGGGAAGCCAATGAGCCGAGTACGAGTTCTCGTAGGCACGAAGAAGGGGGCATTCGTCCTCAACGCGGACGGCAAGCGCGATCGCTGGGAGGTGTCGGGACCGCTGTTCGGCGGCTGGGAGATGTACCACCTGAAGGGATCGCCCGTGGACCCCGATCGCATCTGGGCATCGCAGAGCACCGGCTGGTTCGGGCAGCAGATCCAGCGCTCCGACGACGGCGGGCGCTCCTGGAACCCCGTCGGCAACGACTTCGCCTACAGCGGTGAGACCGGCACGCACCAGTGGTACGACGGCACCCAGCACCCGTGGGAGTTCGCGCGGGTCTGGCACCTGGAGCCCGCGCACGACGATCCGGATTCCGTCTATGCCGGCGTCGAGGACGCAGCCCTCTTCCACTCCCGCGACGGCGGCAGGACGTGGCGCGAGTTGCCGGCGCTGCGCAACCACGAGAGCGGCGCGAGCTGGCAACCCGGCGCGGGAGGGCTGTGCCTGCACACGCTCGTCCTCGACCGGGAGACACCGGGCCGGATGTACGCTGCGATCTCCGCGGCCGGAGCGTTCCGCAGCGACGACCACGGGGGCTCGTGGCGCCCGATCAACCGCGGCCTCGTATCCGCAGGCATCCCCGACCCCGACGCCGAAGTCGGGCACTGCGTCCACCGCATCGCGATGCACCCACGGCGCCCCGAGACGCTGTACATGCAGAAGCACTGGGACGTGATGCGCAGCGACGACGGCGGCGAATCGTGGACCGAAGTCAGCGGCAACCTGCCGAGCGATTTCGGCTTCCCGATCGACGTCCACGCGCACGAGCCCGAGACGATCTACGTCGTGCCGATCACCAGCGACTCGGAGCACTATCCCCCGGAAGGCAAGCTGCGCGTGTACCGCAGTCGCAGCGGCGGCAACGAGTGGGAAGCCCTCACCGAGGGTCTGCCGCAGGAGAACTGCTACGTGAACGTCCTCCGCGATGCGATGGCCGTCGACCACCTCGATCCGTGCGGCATCTACTTCGGGACGACCGGAGGGCAGGTCTACGGCTCGGCCGACGGCGGTGACCACTGGCAGCCGATCGTTCGCGACCTGCCCGCGGTCCTCTCGGTCGAGGTGCAGTCGCTGCCATGATCCGCGTCGTCCTGCCGGCGCACCTGCGCAAGCTGGCAGGGGTGGAGGGCGAGGTCGCCCTGGCCGTGGACGCGCCGGTGACGTTGGGCGCCGTGCTCGACGCGCTCGAGGCCGCACACCCCGTGCTGCGTGGCGCGATCCGCGACCACGGAAGCCTGCGCCGGCGACCGTTCGTGCGCTACTTCGCGTGCGAGGAAGATCTCTCCCACGAGCCTCCGGACACGAGGCTGCCCGAGGCGATCGTCGTGGGGCGCGAGCCGTTGCACGTCGTCGGCGCCATGGCCGGCGGCTAGCCTACATCGCCCACCGGTGGATCGGCTGCGAGCTTCGATCGCTGGCGAGGCTAGTCCTCGGCGCTCTCGAGGTCGACGTCGACGAAGTGCTCGACCGTCGGGAATGGATCGTAGAAGTGGTGCAGCAGCCGCTTCCAATCCTGGTAAGCCGGTGATCCCCGGAAGCCCTCGGTGTGGTCTTCGAGGGTTTGCCACTCGACGAGGAGCACGTAGCGGGATCGGCTCTCGATGCACCGCTTGAGCGCGTGCCTCCGATAGCCGGGCACCGCGGCGATGATGCGTTGAGCCTCGGCGAAGACGCGTTCGAACTCGTCCTCGCGGCCCGGCATCACATCCAGCATTGCTATTTCGAGAACCATGAAACTCCCCCTTCCTGCCGCAACGATCGGCGACATCGACACCTCGTTCCAGCAGGGACGGCGGGCGAATGCCACAACGCCGGCCGCCGATCCCACGGGCTTGGAATCGGAACGAGGCGCGGACTACAACCGAACCATGCAACGGCTGTGCAGGCTCATGGCGGTCTCGGCCGCCGCGGCGCTGATCGCGGGCTGTTCGGTCGGCGGCTCCGCCCCGGGGCCGCCGGTGATCGATCCCGACCGAGTCCTCGATCTCTCCTATTCGCTCGGCCCCGATACCGTCTACTGGCCGACCGCGAAGAGGTTCGAGCTCGAGCGCGTGGCGTACGGCCACACCGAAGCGGGATTCTTCTATGCGGCCAACAACCTCTGCATGGCCGAGCACGGCGGCACGCACATGGACGCGCCGATCCACTTCGCCGAGGGGCGCGCGACCGCCGACCGGGTTCCCGTCGCCGCCGGCATCGGGCCAGCGGTCGTCGTCGACGTACGCGCCCAGGCAGCGGACGATCCGATCTACCGGGTGACGGTCGCGGACTTGCGCGCCTGGGAAGACGCGAACGGCCCGATCCCCGCGGGCGCGATCGTCGTCATGTTCAGCGGCTGGGGCGAGCGTTGGCCCGATGCCGCCCGCTACCTCGGTACGGCCCAGCGCGGCGATGTCGCGCACCTGCGCTTTCCGGCTTTCTCCGCGGAAGCCGCCCGCTTCCTCGTCGACGAGCGCGAGGTCGCGGCGCTCGCCGTCGACACGGCCAGCATCGACCATGGTCCCTCGCAGGACTTCATCGTCCACCAGATCGTCCATGGCGCCGACAAGCCGGCGTTCGAGAATCTCGCCAACGTCGATCGCCTACCGCCGGCCGGGGCGACGATCGTCGCCCTACCGCTGAAGGTCGAGGGCGGAAGCGGGGCGCCGGCACGCGTGATCGCGATTCTGCCACCGTGAGCAACCTTCTCCGTCGCTGTATCGCGGTGGTCACGGTCGCCGTCGGGCCGGGTTGCGCGACCGAGCCGGCCGCTGCGCCGGCAGAACCGCCGCGGATCGTATTCGAGGCACTCGAGCACGACGCCGGCGCCGTCGACCAGGGCGACCGGATCCGCCACGATTTCGTGTTTCGCAACGGCGGGGGCCTACCGCTGCGGATCAGTGACGTGCGCCCTGCGTGTGCCTGCTCCGCCGAAGTCTCCGGCGCCGCCGTCGTCGCGCCGCGCACGGCGAGCGCGATCGCCGTCGAGATTCCGACCGACCTGCTCGCGCACCAGGTCGAACGAACCTTCACCGTGTTCTCGAACGACCCGCAGCGTCCGGCCACGCAGCTGAAGGTGCGCGCGACGGTCGAGCCGAAGATCATCGTCGCGCCGACGCAGCTCTACGTCGGCCCGGTCACACGCGGCGCGCGCGCCGAGGCGATGCTCGGGATCGAGTTCCCCGGAAGGGCGAACGCGCGCGCGATCGCCGTGAAGCCGCGGGGCTGGATCGCCCGTCCCTTCCTCGCGAGATCCGGTCGCCAGGTCGGACTCGCCATCGCCGCGACCGCGGAACCCGGGCCGTTCGTCGAGAAGATCGCGCTGCGCACCGACCATCCGCGGCGGCCGCTGGTCGAGGTCGTGGTCGCCGGCGTCGTCACCGCCCCTTCCGAATAGCGCGGGTCACCTTGCACCGGGTCGATCCGGCGTTCACGATTTCAGCGATGACTGCGTGCGCCTCGATCACGCTCGTCCGCCACGGCGAGACCGTGGGAGAATCGAGCATCCGCTACCACGGAGCCAACGACGTTGCGCTCAGCGAGCTCGGACGAAACCAGATGCAACGGGTCGGCAACGCCTTGGCGCAGGAGCGCTTCGATCTCGTGCTGACGAGCACGCTGCAGCGCTCGACCGAGGCTGCCCAGCTGATCGCACCTGCAGCGACGAAGCGGGCGCTACGCGGATTCGACGAGGTCGACTTCGGCGCTTGGGAAGGTCTCACGGCGGCCGAGATCGAGGCGCGCGACCCGCAGCGGTTTCGTGCCTGGCGCGCCGACTTCACCGCGTTCACGTACCCCGACGGGGACTCGGTGCGCGGCTTCCGTGAACGCGTGGCCGCCACCATGGCCGCAGAGCTGCCGCAGCTGCCCGACCGCACCCTGATCGTCGTCCACAAGGGAGTGATCGCGTCGATCGTCGCATTCCTGCTCGGCCGTGACCTGGGAGAACGGATGGGAGGGCCGATCGATCTCGGTTCGATTCACGTGCTCGAACGCAGCGCCGAGGGCTGGCGTCTGATCTGCGAGAACGCCACCGCCCACCTCGACGGGCGCTGAACCAAGGCGCGCCGCTCAATTCCACCGCGGTCGCCGCCTGCTCCCGTAGAGGAATAGTGGTATGTAGGCGGCGCGATGCCGCTCCCCTTCTCACAGCGCCGACCGCCGGAGACCACTCTCGGACCGGTACAGATCTCGCCGATCAAGGCCGTCGAGATCGAGGCCAGCCGCCTGCCCGACGTGGTCTCGCTGGCGCAGGGCATACCCAGCTTCGACACGCCCGAGCCGATCAAGCAGTACGTCACCGAGCGACTCCGCGAGGGCGTCTGCGCCCGCTATTCGCTATCGCCCGGCCTCCCCGAGCTGCGCGAGCTCGTCAGCGAGGCGCTCCTCGCCGAAGGCATGCGCTACGATCCCGACGGGGAGATTCTCGTCACCTGTGGCGCCATCGAAGCGATCGCCGCCGCGCTGTTCGCCACCGTCGGTCCCGGCGAGGAAGTGATCGTCGCATCGCCGACCTACGCGTCGTACCTGCCGTCGATACGGCTGACGGGAGCGCGCCCGCGTTTCGTCGCGCTCGACGAGGACCGCAACTTCGACCTCGACCCGCGGGCGATCCGCGCTGCGATCACCGCGCGCACGCGGGCGATCCTGCTCTGCAACCCGAACAACCCGACCGGAACGGTGTACTCGCTCGAGCAAACCGCGGCGATGATGCAGATCGCCGAAGAGCACGACCTCGTCGTCATTACCGACGACGTCTACAAGGACTTCCTCTACACCGACGAAGAGGCCGGCAATCCCGCCAAGCTCGACGCCTACCGCGATCGCGTGTTGCGGGTGTGCTCGTTCTCGAAGGCGTACGGCATGACGGGCTGGCGTGTCGGCTTCCTCCACGGCCCGCGCCAGCGCGTCGATGCGATCCTCGCCGTCCACGATACGCTCGTGACCTGTGCGCCGGTGGTGTCGCAATACGCGGCGATCGCCGCGCTGCGCTTCGGCGCCCCGTACATCGAGCAGTTTCGGCGCGAGTTCCGCGAGCGGCGCGACCGGGTCGTCGAGCGGCTGGACGCACTCGACCGGGTATTCGACTATCAGCTGCCGAACGCCTCGTACTTCGCCTTTCCCAGGGTGAAGGACACGGTACCGCTGGCCCGCGATTCGCGCGCGCTCGCACACGACATCCTGCAGAAGGCACGCGTCGCGCTGGTACCCGGCGTCGCCTTCGGCCCGACGGGCGAGGCTCACCTGCGACTGTGCTACGCGCGCCCGGCGCCCGACATCGAGCGCGCCTTCGATCGTCTCGAAGCCTACTTCGCAGGCCACGCCCTGCGCGGGCGACCACAGCCCGCAGCGCCCACGACGGTTCCCGCGGCCGACGGCTGGCGGCGGGCAGGCCGAGGGACCCTACGCGGGCTTGCCCGACTGCGCCTCGCGCACCATCGTCCGCGCATCGTCGCGATCGCCGGAGGCCGTGGCAAGACGGTGCTCAAGCGCGCGCTCACCGAGCTCTTGCGTGAACGCTTTCGTGTGCGCGCCAATCCCCTGTCGCACAATACCGAAATGGGGCTCGCACTTGCGGTATTGGGAGTCCGCCTGGACTCGCGGCGTCCCGCGGACCTGCTGCGCACGCTCACCGCGGGGCTGCGTCGGGCCCTGGCGCCGGAGCCGGTGGACGTGCTCGTCCTCGAGCTCGGCGCCCGGCGGTCCGGCGACATGCACGAGCTCCTCTCGATCGTGCGGCCCGACGTCGCCGTGGTCACTCCGCTGGCGGCCGGCGACGGCGCCGACCTCGACCTGCTGCCCACGCTCGAGAGCGAGGTCGCTGTTCTCGCTGCGACGATGCGCGACCACGGACTACCGCTGGTCGCCTGCCGCGACGATCCGCTGCTCGCTGCGTCCGGCGCCGCCTACACCTACGGGGTCGACGACGTCGACGTCGACGGCAACGTCGTCGTCGACGGAGAGCGCATCGGCATCGACCGCGGGCTCGTCGGCGCGACGGCGGTACGCGCCGTGGCCGCCAGCGTCCGCGTCGCGCGCCTTCTCGGCATGCCGGTCGAGGTGATTCGCAGACACCTCGCTGCGGCACCCAACTCGCAATCCAGACGACCCGTTTGAGGCGTACCCAGGGTGACCGACCCGACGTCGACAGATCCCTCGCCGCGGACCTGGGTGCTCCTCGGCGGGCGTAGTGGCGACAACCAGCAACTGCTCGCCCTGGCCGACGCCCTGCCGTGGCCCTGCACCGTTCGCCAGCTCGCCTACGCCAAGCGCTGGCCCGGCTGGACCCCGTCGTATGGCCGCAAGCAGCCGAGCCTGGATCCACTCCTGCCGGAAAGCCGCGCCACCGTGACTCCCCCCTGGCCCGATCTCATCCTGTCGATCGGCTGGCGCAGCGTTCCCGTCGCGCGCTGGATCGCGACCCGATCGCAGGCGAAGGTCGTCGCTCTGGGTCGTCCGCGCGCCCCCCTCGACGTGTTCGACCTGATCCTGACGACACCACAATACGGCCTGCCGCCGGCGCCCAACGTGCTCGAGCTCGCGGCTCCGGTCACGGCGATCGATGCGGCAGCGCGCGAAGCCGCCGCCACGATTTGGCGACCGCGGCTGCAATCGCTGCCCCGGCCGTGGATCGCGGTTCTCGCCGGCGGCGATGCGCCACCGTTCCATCTTTCCGCGGAAGCAGCGGAGCGGCTTCGCCGCGACAGCGTCCATCTCGCCGACAGCCTGGGCGGGAGCCTGCTCGTGGCCACGAGCCCGCGCACCTCGGCGGCGGCCGAGGCGGCCTTGCTCGCGGACATTCCGGTACCGCACCACCGATTCGCCTATAGTGAAGGCGGCGACAACCCGTACCGGGGCTACCTCGCCCTCGCCGACGAGATCGTCGTCACCACCGACAGCGTCTCGATGATCTTCGAAGCGGCGGCGACGGGGAAGCCGCTTCACCTGTTCACGGTTCCGCGGCGTGGAGCCTGGGTCCTGCGCACCCTCGAAGCACTCGACACGCGCGCACGTGCCAGCGACGGCGTTCTGCATCGTAGCTACTTCGCAGCGGTGCGCGGCGGCTGGC
>CALJUJ010000648.1 GCA_937975525.1 uncultured bacterium | reverse complement strand
TCCATCAGGTAGGCGATCTGTCGCAACCCGGCGCAATCGCGCAGGTGCGTGACCGTACCTCCGAACTCGAGCACCCAGTACTCTCCCTGCAAGCTGAACTGCATCACGACGCCTCCTGTGCCTGGCCCCCCCACACACCACCGGACGCCGCTCCAGCTGGCGCGGTATCCCCTCCGAATCACTCTGTGTTCGGGGGGATGGAACGATTGTTCACGGGTAGAGAATTATTTGCGGGGAGCTCGACTCGTATGGAGGACCGAATCGGCACGGAGCGCGCATCGCTGGGGCAGAAGGCGGGCCTGGCTCGCCCACTCCTTCGCCTGCGGAACACGCGGAATCAATGGAGATCTGTCGAGATGGCGGTTGGCCCTCGCCGCGCGTCGCCGCGACCTGGTTGTATGTGAGCAATATACCGCGTAATCTGCTCGCATGATTTCGCGAAGTCTTTCTTCCGTCCTGGCCAACGGGCGCAAGAGCGTTCTCCTGCTCGGCCCCCGCCAGACCGGTAAGTCGACCCTCATCGGCAGCCTCGCCCCCGATGTCGCTATCAACCTGTTCCATGAGCCGACGTTCCTCGAATTCGCTCGCAATTCGCACGAACTTGGAGAACGTCTCGCAGTCGCGACGACCTCCTCGAAACGACCCGTGCACGTGTTCATCGACGAGGTGCAGCGGCTGCCGAGTCTTCTCAACACGATCCAAGTCCTGCTCGACGCACACCCGTCGCGGTATCGCTTTCTGCTTACCGGCTCGAGCGCACGCCGCCTGCGCCGCGGCAACGCCAACCTTCTCCCCGGCCGCGTGCACGTCTACCAGCTCGGTCCGCTCACGGCTGCGGAGCTTGGCTACGCGATCGATACCCGCGCGGCACTCGCAACCGGCACGCTTCCCGGAATCTACACTGAGCCCGACGTAGCCGATCGCGAGAAGACGCTGCGTTCCTACGCGGCAACCTACCTCAAGGAAGAGGTGCAGGCGGAAAGCTTGAGCCGCAACCTGGAAGGATTCGCGCGCTTTCTTGGCGTCGCCGCCGAATGGGCGGGGCGCCACCTCGATCTCAGCAAGATCGCGGCAGCGGCACAGGTGGCGCGGCCCACTGTCGCCCGGTATTTCGACGTTCTCGAAGATACCTTGCTAGTGCATCGCGTCGGCCCCTTCACCCGGAGCGCCAACCGCCGCCTGGTCCAGCATCCGAAATTCTTCTTCTTCGACGTCGGCGTCCGCAATGGTCTCCTCGGTAGTTTCCAGCCCGACGCCGATCGGATCGGTTCGCTGTTCAAGCAGCTCGTCTTTTCGCAGCTTCTCTCGAGCGCGTACGCGCGGGATCGAGAGATTCGAATTTCCTCGTACCGGACCGAGCACGGCGCCGAGGTCGATTTCATCGTCGAGATCGGCTCCTCGACGTGGGCCCTCGAGCTCAAAGCCTCCCGGCACGTCGCCAAGACGGATCTCCGCGGCTTGCGTTCGTTCGCCGAAATCGCCGGTCCCCAGCACACGCCCTTGGTTCTCTGTCTCGGTAGCACTCCGCGCAGCATCGACGGGATCGATGTGCTGCCGTGGCAGGTGGGCCTTCGACGCATGGATCTATGACGCTCGCTTGGATTCGGAGAACAGCCATCTCCTAGCCACAGGAGTCGGCACGAGCCCCGAGTTCTGGCACGGCAGGCAGGCAACCTACGGCCTCGAGGTGGCGCCCGACCGGATCGGAGCGCGGTGCGCAGACACCCAGCACGCCGCGACGGAGAGCACGCACAGATCGACGTATCGCTCGTAGCCGTGATGGGTGTCTCGGTTTCGTCCCGGGACTCGTGGAGGTCTTTCATGAAGAGAGCGCCGGGAGATGTTGCCGTACATACGGTGCCTTGCTACGGACGTACGTATGAAGACGACCGTGGTGCTCGATGACTCCGTCGCCAAGCAGCTGCGAAAGGAGGCGGCGGAGCGCCAGATGTCCATGTCCGCCATCGTCGAAGACGCTCTGCGGCGCTGGTTCGCGCAGCCGAAGCGCCGCCTCGAGCTGCCCCCGGTGCCAACCTTCGATGGTGGTGGCACCCCGCTGGACGTTGCCGACCGTGACGCTCTGTACGAAGCGATGGAAGGTCGCTGAGTCTTGTTCGCCGTCGATACCAACGTCCTGATCTACGCTGCCGAGCGCAGCTTCCCCGAGCACCGGCGTTGCCTCGAGCAGCTGGAGGCGTGGCGGCTCTCTGCCGGTTCATGGTTCACGAGCTGGAGCGTCCTCTACGAGTTTCTTCGCGTGACGACGCATCCTCGTGTGTTTCGTCGGCCATGGCCGATCGGGGACGCTTGGGGGTTCGTCGCGGCGCTGCTGGCCTC
>CALJUJ010000647.1 GCA_937975525.1 uncultured bacterium | reverse complement strand
AGACCTCCCTGATTTGTGGGCACGCAGCGACACGCCCTTCGACCGTTGTGTCAAACTCATCCCATAGCAGAAGAATGGGGTGGGATTCACGAAAAATTCTCGCAACCGCGCAACGAGTCCGATGGCGGTCGTCAACGGTCGCTGAACGGCCTCAGGTGGCAACCACCTGGTTCAACGGCCGCCGGCGAGCACCAGCAGGATGCCGCCGAGGACGAGCGCGATCCCAGGAGCCTGGCGGCGAAAGACGTCGCGCTCGCCCCAGACGCGGATGGCGAGGGCGATGGCGAAGACCGCCTCGATCTGACCGACTGCCTTGACGTAGGCGACGAGGGCGATCGAGTAGGCCCAGAACCAGCAGAGGCTGCCGAGAAAGCCGGTCAGGCCGATCCAAGCCATGCGCCGCCAGTGTGTGGGAACGTGGGCGAATTCCCCAGGTCGCCCGAAGCGGATGGCTACGGTCAGCACGACGACCTCGATCCACGTCGTGTGGAAGAGCGTGTGTACCGCCGCCTCGAAGCGGCGTTCGCCGAGGTGGGGATTGAGCACCGCCAATTCGGTGGCTGCTTCCTTGAGGAAGAAGCTCGCGAGCACCAGCAGCAGGCCGCAGCCGAGGGCGAGCATGGCGCCGGTGTCGAGGTGGAACATGCGCCGCCAGCGGCGCGGGCCGACGTCGCGGCCGAGGTTCATCAGCAGCACTCCGGTGGCACTGGTGAGCACGCCGGCCCAGCCGAAGGGGCTCGGGCGCTCGTCGAAGAGCGTGAAGCCGATGACGGCGGCGAAGACGATCTCGAGCTTGTGGAGCACGATCGACTCGGCGAAGCTGGCGCGGCCGAAGGCGGCGACGAGGGCGACGTTGCCGAGGAGCTGCGCGAGCGCGGTGGCCGCAGAGGCGGCGAAGAAGAAGGCCGAGACGTCGAGCGGCGGGCGCAGCGCCAGCAGCGCCAGCCACAACGCGCCGCTGAACGGCAGATTGAAGGTGAACCGCGCCCAGCTGTTGAGCGCGGGCGAGACCTTCCCGGAGAGCGAGCGGGCGAGCGCGTTGCGCGCCGCCTGCACGGTCCCGGCGGCGAGCGCGAGCAAGACCCACATGGCGGCGGCACTGTCGAGGAAGCGCCCGGCGGCGTCAATCGCGGCGCGTCGGGGCGCCGCGCGCCAGGGGAAAGGGACCTCGAGGCCCGCGGGAGCGCAGGCTACTAGCCTCCCACCGCCGCATCAGGAATGTGAGCGACGACCTTCGGCGCCGTCTGCTTCCCTCCGCGTGAGCCGAGAGCGTGAGCACGTCGGCAGGGGAGATCGACGCGACCCGATCGTCCGGCGTTCACTCGGCCCGGCTCGCGTCGATCTCCGCGAGCACGCGCTGGTGGACCTCGATGCCGATGCGGAAGTTGTGGTGGCGAATCAGCAGGTCGATGGCTTCTCGCGTCTCCTGCGGAGACAGGTGTCGGCGCGCCATCGCGCGCAGCCGTTCGCGCCGCCCGGTTCAGCGTATCTGTGGCAACGCTCCTTCGATCGTGCCGGCGTGGTAGATGATTTCGCCGCGGGCGAGTGCGGTGCGCAACTCGCTTTCGTCGCCGCTGAAGAGATCGAGCTCGCGGGTCAAGACACAGGTTCCCGCCCCGGAGACGGGCAGGGTCGAGACGACCGATCGCGCTCGGCGAACCATGTCGTGCCACTCTCTCGACAGTGCGGCCAGGTCGGGCGGGTCGGATGCGAAATCGAGCCCCGCCAGATCCGCAGCCGTGTACCGGGTCGTCTTCGCCGCCAACTCGATGATCGCTCCCGGACTGAACCCGGGATCCTTCCCGCACGCCGCCCACGCGAGGTAGCCGAGCGGCTGCAGCCGGCGCTCGCACTGGATCGCGTCGATCCAGTCGCGCACCTCCAAGCGGCCGACCATTGCCAGGACCTTGTTCGTGGCCAAGTCGAACGGGTGCAACGTCAGCCCGAGCTCGTCGTGCTCGACCAAGGGAAAGAAACGGAACGCGCTGTCGCGAGCCCATTGCAGCAGAACCGACTCGGCCCCCTGGCTGACCCGGGCCTCGACGAACGACGGGCGTTCGCGCAGCGGCATGACACGGAATCGATTGGCGACGAGCAGTGCGCGATCGCTCTCCCACGCCGCCTGGACCGCCTCCTCGGTGTCGTGGAAGAGGTCGTTGTCGCGCGACCGGCGATCCCCGCGAAGCAGCTCGTTCAACGCAGCCCCGCCGGCGACGTAGCTGACGCCGCTCTCGATCCGGGTCGCGGAGATCAGCCGGCAGACGGTTCGTTGGAAGTCGGTGAGAGCCATTCTCGCGCCTCGCGTGCCTTGCGCAGAGCTGCAACGTCACCGTTGCGTTCAATCAGGTCGAGCACCCGAAGCTGTTCGTCCAACCCGGTCGGATAGTAGTCGGCACGCAGGAACCACAAGCATCGGTCGCGGTACTCGTCGACGAGCCGTCGCAGCCGTTCGTCGATCGTCGTCGCGTCCATTGGCGTAACTTAGTTCGGAGGCGATGCGCCGGCAATCCGCTCGGACCAACAGTCCGTTGAAAATCTCGCACGCACGCGACGAAGAGTGATGTGGGTCGGGCATCGGTAGCAAGCGCGGAGATGTGCAGAGGTGCCAGATGTCGAGGAGGAAGCGCGGACCGGAGCAACCATCGATGTACTCCGGCCCGTTCGGCCGCTCGCCGTAGACGAAACGGCTCACCACGTTGCCCGCAGCGTCGAGCTCCGCCACCGGTCGCAGCTGGACCTCGTACAAGAGCGCCTGCACGAGGCTGCCGTCGACCTTCTTGGCGATGCGGCGGTTCCTGCCGTCGATCACGTAGTCGATGTCGGTGCCGCCCGGCAGCTCGACGTGGCGCAGGTTGCCGAGCGCGTCGTAGACGTACGTCGTCGTCCCGCCCGCGTCGGTCTTGCTCGTCAGCTCGCCGTTCGCCGTGTAGGAGTAGCTCGCGCCGTCGTAGGTGGCGGAGAGGATCCGGCCGGGGGCGCCGTAGCCGTAGGTGGTCGCGTAGAGCTCCGGATCGGTCATCGTCCTCATCAGCCCCGCGCCGCTCGGATCATCGTCGAACGACTACGCCTTGCCACCGGGACTTTCGATCGACTCGAGGTAGCCGTCGGCGTCGACGTCGAGCAAGGGGCGCTGCCCGAAGGGCTTCATTTCGCCGGCGAAATCGCGCCGATAAAGCCAAGAAACGGGCTTCAGCGATCCGATTCCCGCATTCATTCAAGCGGTTGTGCTGGTGAAACCAGGATCAGAAACTTCGCTCGCGCCGCCCTCGACGGCTTCGGTCTTCCAGTCGATCCGCCCGACGCCGTCGCGGCCGTAGGTCGTCTCCAGCACCGGTGTGCCGCTCACCGCCGCGGTGTAGGCCGTCACCTCGCCGAAGTCGTTGCAGACATTCGTATCGCTCACCGCGCCGAGGAGGCTGCCGACCAGCAAGCCGTTCTCCGGGTCGCGCCCG
>CALJUJ010000646.1 GCA_937975525.1 uncultured bacterium | reverse complement strand
GTGACTCTGCCCGGGTGCCTGGAGATCTCCGCGTGGACCGAAGCGGGCGAGATCATGGGCGTCCGGCACCGCGAGCTTCTCGTCGAAGGCATTCAGTTTCACCCGGAATCGATTCTCACACTCCAGGGCAAGCACCTGCTTGCGAACTTCCTCGACTTGTCGCGGGCGGCACGATGAGGATCCAGGATGCGATCGCCACGCTGCTCGAGAGGACGGATCTCGGCCCCGAAGCGGTCGAATCCGTTTTCGATGCGATCATGCGCGGTGAAGCGACGCCGGCGCAGATCGGCGGCCTGTTGATCGGGCTGCGTGCCAAAGGTGAAACCGTGGGGGAGATCGTCGGCGCGGCACGTGCCATGCGCGCGCACGCGGTAGCGCTTCCGGCGAAGACCCCTGATCTGGTCGACACATGCGGTACGGGCGGCGACGGCAGCGGTACCTTCAACGTTTCGACCGCTGCCGCGTTGATCGCCGCCGGGGCCGGCGTTCCGATCGCCAAGCACGGCAACCGGGCGATGTCCGGCAAGGTGGGCGGGGCCGACGTGCTCGAGCGGTTGGGCGTGCGCATCGACCTGGAGCCAGCACGTGTGGCGGCGTGCATCGATACGGTCGGCATCGGCTTCTTGTTCGCACAGAAGTTTCATCCGGCGATGCGCCATGCAGCTGGACCGCGCAGAGAGCTCGGCGTGCGCACGGTGTTCAATCTGCTCGGCCCATTGTGCAATCCCGCCGGAGCACGGCGTCAGGTGATCGGTACGTTCGCACCCGAATGGCTTCCGGTGCTCGCCTCGGCCCTGCGCGAGCTCGGCAGCGAGCACGTGCTCGCCGTTCATGGGGCGGGCGGGCTCGACGAGATCTCGCTGTGCGGGCCGACGCGGGTCGTCGAGCTCGTGAGAGGAAAGATTCGCGAGTTCGAGATCCAGCCGGAAGATCTCGGCATGCCCCGTTGCGCCCTCGAAGACCTGCAGGTTGAGGATGGCGACGCATCGGCTTCCGCCATCCACGCGATTCTCGCGGGTCGAACAGGGCCGATGGCCGACGTTGCGGTGGTGAACGCCGCGGCAGCGATCTACGTGGGGGGGCGGGCGTCATCGATCGCGGCGGCGGTCGCCGTCGCACGTGCGTCCATCGCCGAAGGCGCAGCTGCACGAAAACTGCTCGCGTGGGTCGAAGCGAGCCGATGATCCTCGATCGTATCGTAGAGCTGCGGCGCGCGGACCTCGAGATCGCCCGATCGCAGACGTCGTTGCACGATCTGCAGTCGACGCCTCTCTACGCCGAGCCTCGGCGCGGATTCCGTGCTGCTCTGGAACGACCCCCTCGCGCCATCGTCGCCGAGGTCAAGAAGGCATCACCGTCGAAGGGCGTGATCCGAGCGGACTTCGATCCGCTTGCCATCAGTCGCGCATACGAAGAAGCCGGGGCTGCCGCGCTGTCAGTGCTCACCGAGGAGCGGCATTTTCTCGGGCACCCCGACTACCTGCGCCGGATCCGTTCGGTCTCGCGCCTGCCGCTACTGCGCAAGGACTTCCTCTTCGATGCCTATCAGCTCCACGAGGCACGCGCCTGGGGCGCCGATGCCGTCTTGCTGATCGCGGCGGTGCTGGACGACGCGGCGCTCGCGGCGCTCTCGAGCCTGGCGGCCGAGCTCGAGCTCGACGCATTGGTGGAGGTACACGACGAAGCGGAGCTCGGGCGGGCACGGCGCACTGGCGCGACCCTGATCGGGATCAACAACCGCGACCTGCGCACGTTCGAGACGACGTTGGAGACGACCGAGAGGCTGGCCGGCGACCGCCGCGCGGGCGAGGTTTTCGTGTCGGAGAGCGGGATCCACGAGCCCGCCGACATTTCGCGCCTGGAGCGCGCCGGGGTGAGCGCTTTTCTCGTTGGGGAGTCCTTGATGCGAGCCGCCGACCCGGGCGAGCCGTTGCGGGCGCTGCTGGCAGCGCCGAGCGGTATCCGATGACCGTGCGTGTGAAGATCTGCGGGATCACGACGGTAGACGATGCGATTGCGGCCCGCGAGGCGGGAGCCTGGGCCATCGGCGTCAACTTCTTCCCGAACAGCCCGCGCTACGTCGTTCCCGAGCGCGCCGCCGACATCGTCGCCGCCGTGCCCGAGGTGTTGTGCGTAGGTGTGTTCGTCAACGAGTCGCGCGAGCGTGTGGAGTCGATTGCCGACGACGTTGGCCTGGGCGCCCTGCAGTTTCATGGCGACGAGAATCCCGCATACTGTCGAGATTGGGAAAGACCGGTGGTGAAGGCTTTGAGGATACGCGACGCGGCGTCGGTCGCCGGCGCGCAGGGGTTCGATGTCGACTTCATTCTCGCGGACGCCCACGCCGATGGCCTCTACGGAGGTAGCGGACGGTTGCTTCCGTGGAGCTTGCTGGCGGAGATGGACAAGGCGCGGTTGATTCTGGCGGGCGGGCTCGACCCGGACAACGTGGCCGACGCCGTACGTGCCGTCCGGCCCTACGCGGTCGATGTCGCCAGCGGCGTCGAGGCCACCCCGGGGCGAAAAGATTCCGAGAAGATCAGGAGATTCGTTGAACATGCCATCCATGCCTGACCGCCGCGGACACTTCGGAGTGTTCGGCGGCCGGTACATTGCCGAACTGCTCATGCCCGCCGTTCTCGAGCTCGAGGATGCCTACAAGAAGGTGCGGCGCGACCGCAGCTTCCAGGCCGAGCTTCGCGACCATCTCAAGCAGTACGTCGGACGGGAGACGCCGCTGTATTTCGCCCGGCGCCTCTCGGAGAAGCTCAAGGGCGCGCGCGTCTATCTCAAGCGCGAGGACCTCTGCCACACGGGATCGCACAAGATCAACAACGCACTCGGCCAGGTGTTGCTGGCGCAACGTATGGGCAAGGAGCGCATCATCGCCGAGACGGGCGCCGGTCAACACGGGGTGGCGACGGCTACGGTGACGGCGCTGTTCGGGCTTGAGTGCCAGGTGTACATGGGGAGCGAGGACGTACAGCGCCAGGCCCTCAACGTCTTCCGCATGAAGCTCATGGGTGCCGGCGTGCAGCCGGTCGAGTCGGGCAGCAAGACGTTGAAGGATGCCATCAACGAGGCGCTCCGCGATTGGGTGACCAACGTTCGCAACACGTACTACCTCGTCGGTTCGACGATGTCGGCGCATCCGTACCCGATGATGGTGCGCGACTTTCAGTCGGTCATCGGGCGCGAGGCGCGCCGCCAGATCCTGCGGATCGAAGGGCGCCTGCCCGATTGCCTGGTCGCGTGCGTGGGCGGGGGAAGCAACGCGATGGGGTTGTTCTATCCGTTCATACAGGACCCCGTGCGCTTGATCGGTGTCGAGGCCGGTGGCAGCGGTCTCGAGACGGGACAGCACTCGGCATCGATTTCTGCCGGGCACGTTGGCGTCCTGCACGGGAAGAAGACGTTCGTGCTTCAGGACGAGCTCGGCCAAGTGCGGCCCGCCCACTCGATCTCCGCAGGGCTCGACTACCCTGGAGTCGGCCCCGAGCATGCCTACCTGCACAGCACCGGTAGAGCTGAATACGTGGCGGTCACCGACGACGAGGCCGTAGCTGGCCTGCAACTCCTTTCGGAGACGGAAGGGATCATCCCGGCCCTCGAGACGGCGCACGCGATCGCCCATGTTGCGCGCATTGCGCCGGAAATGAGCCCGGAGCAGATCATCGTCGTCAATCTCTCGGGAAGGGGAGACAAGGACATGGGGACGCTGGCAGCGCACCTCGGGGTCTCGCTCTCGTCATGAACCGTATCGATGCTAGATTCCGCGAGCTCGCGCGGCGCGGGGAGAAGGCGCTCATTCCCTTTCTGACCGCGGGCGACCCGGATCTCGCGACGACGCGCGAGCTCGTGCTCGCAGCGGAGGACAGCGGGGCCGACATTCTCGAGATCGGCGTGCCGTTCTCGGATCCGACCTCGGACGGACCCGCAATTCAGCGCTCAGCCGAGATCGCACTCGAGGCGGGCTCCTCGCTTCCGCGCGCTCTCGAGATGATCGCCGATGTCCGCACGACCTCGCAGTTGCCGCTCGTCCTCTACGGCTACTACAACCCCATCTTCCGTTACGGTGTCGAGCGCTTCGCAGCCGACGCGGCATCTGCCGGAGTCGATGCGGTCCTCGTCGTCGATTTGCCTCCGGAAGAGGTCGACGAGCTGCTGCCATCGCTGCGCGCGAAGGGAATTCACTTCATCTTCCTGCTGGCACCGACGAGCGATGAGGCTCGTGTTCGCAAGGTCCTGCGGCGCGCGTCCGGCTTCCTCTATTACGTCTCGGTCACGGGAGTCACCGGTGCAGCCCCGGTGCAGCCGGCTTCAATCCGGGCTGTCGTCGAGTCGCTGCGTGGACAAACCGACCTTCCCATCGGAGTCGGCTTCGGAATCTCCTCGCCGCGGCAGGCGGCGGAGGTCGTGGAGTTCGCCGACGCCGCAGTGGTCGGCAGCGCAATCATGCGCGTGAGCGACGAGCACCGAGGCACCCAACGCGTCGTTCCCGAGGTCGCGTCGTTCCTGCGCCGCTTGAAGGACGGGATCCGCTCGGCTCCGCAGGGCTAGAGCCACCCCCGTCGTTTCGCAGCGATCCCGAGTCGCACGAGCTCCGAGGCCATGTCCACGCCGCCGGCCGTTCCGCCGCGCTACGAGAAGGCATTGTCGTGGCTACTCGGGCTCGAGGCGGCGCGCGGCATGGACTTCAAGCTCGAGCGCGTTCGTGCTGCGCTCGATTCGATCGGCAGCCCACATGACCACTACCGCACGATTCACGTCGCGGGCACCAACGGCAAGGGGTCCGTCGCCGCGATGGCCGCGTCGATCCTCCGTGCCTCCGGAAGGCGAACGGGGCTCTACACTTCGCCGCATTTGGTCGACTTCCGCGAACGAATCCGTGTCGATGGCGCTTGGATCTCGGCCGATGAAGTCGCGGACGGGATCGCGGAGATCCGCGCTTCCGTCGATGTCGAAGGTAGTGGCCTCACCTTCTTCGAGATCGCCACGGTGCTTGCGCTATCCCACTTCGCGCGGCGCCAGGTCGACGTCGGCGTCCTCGAGGTCGGCCTCGGCGGGAGGCTCGATGCAACCAACGTCGTCGACGCGGACGTCGGCGTCATCACCTCGATCGGCTACGACCACGAGGCGTTTCTCGGGAGCACGCTCGAGCAGATTGCGGCCGAGAAGGCCGGCATCCTCAAGCCCGGCCAACGGGGAATCGTCGGCGAGCTCGAGCCCAATGTCCGGAGCGTGATCGTAGCTCGCGCGACCCATGTCGGCGCGCCTCTGTGGCTGTTCGGGGCCGATGTCCGCACGGCCGGCTCGATCGAGTCGATGTCGGTGCGATTGCCGCACCGCGAACTCGACGGCCTGTCGCTGCCGCTCGTGGGAAGACACCAACGACACAACGCCGCGCTGGCTGTCGCGGCGGTCGAAGCTCTCACCGGGGGTACGGTCACCGATGACGCATTCCGCACGGGCCTCGCTTCGGCGCGCTGGCCCGGCCGGCTCGAACGAGTCTCCGAAAGACCGCTGGTCGTGCTCGATGCCGCCCACAACGTCGAGAGCGCTCGCGTTCTGGC
>CALJUJ010000645.1 GCA_937975525.1 uncultured bacterium | reverse complement strand
CGCCGGCAAGACGCGGCAGGTTGTGCATCCAGGAGTTGTTCGATCGCAGGTGCCGGCGCCCGATCATGCGCAGGCCGTCTTCGCGCCCTGCCGCGAGCTCGTCGCGGGCGCGCTCGAGGTCGGCGACCAACGCCTCGGGAGCTGCTTCGATGCGTCCCGACGGAGTTCGCAGCAACGCCGGCAGTCGCGGCGCGAGGGCACCGAGATCGATGCCGTGAGGGTGAGCTTCGAGGGCGTCGAGCGAGAGCCCGTCGGCGTCGGAGCCGAACCCGTCGCCATAGGGTCCCGAGCGCAGTGCGAAGTCGATCATCCGGGCCGGCCCGCGGCGTTCACCCAAGGCTGCCATGATCTCCGCCGCGTCCCGGCCGTAGAGGGGTCCGTACTCGTCGGCTACTGCCCCTTGCACCTGCGAGGCGACGACGAAATCGTCGAGGGCGGCAACGTCCGCACCCGCCCCCTGCCCCGACACGATCGCCGCCAGGCGCAAAAGCGTGTGCCATTCGTGCGGGCGGTCGGCGGGCGGTGTCCGCAACGGCGGCGAGTACCGCGCCGCATTGCGATACGCCAACTGGGGAAAGGCGACGTCGAAGTGCGCTTCCTCCAGAACGGACAGACCGGGAAAGATCACGTCTGCATGGCGCGTCGTTTCGTTGAGGTAGATGTCGAGACTGACCATGAAGTCGAGCGAAGCGAGCGCACGGTCGAGACGCTCTCCGTTGGGCGTACTCAGAACCGGATTGCCTGCAACCGTGATCAGGGCGCGAATCTGACCGTCTCCGGGCGTCTCGATCTCCTCGGCGAGGCATGCGACCGGCAGCTCGCCCATGACCTCGGGCGCCTTGCGCACGCGGCTCAGTCGCCGTCCCGTACGGATGCCTCGACCCACGCCAGGCCGACCGCGGGTGTTCGCGGCGAACGCTGCCGCGCACGGGAACATCGCTCCCCCTTCTCGATCGAGATTCCCGGTGAGGAGGTTGCAGAGGTCGACCAGCCAGCTGACGGTCGTGCCGTAGCGCTGGGTGCACGTCCCGATCCGGGCGTACACGACGGCATGCTCGGCGGCGGCGAGATCGCGCGCCAGCCGCTCGATCGTCTCGGGAGCGACACCGCAGATGCCAGCGACGCGCTCGGGAGCGAAGGCTTCGAACAGGCCGTCGAGCTCGTCCAGCCCGTTGCATTGCTCGGCGAGCCGGCCAGGGGCCACCAACCCGTCGCGCTGGAGGACGTGAAGAATGGCCGCGAGCAGGAAGACGTCGGTGGCCGGTCGTAGGAACACGTGCTCGTCGGCAGCTCGTGCCGTCCGCGTTTGCCTGGGATCGACGACGACACACCGCCCCCCACGCTCCCGCAGACGCCGCAGGCGTCCGGGGAAATCGGGGAGCGTCCACAGACTACCGTTGGAATCGTAGGGATTGGCGCCGAGAACGAGAAGGAAATCGGTCCGGTCGATGTCCGGCACCGCAATCGACAAGAAACCGCCGTACATCCAGCCGGATGCGAGCTGCTTGGGGATCTGATCGACCGTGCTCGCGCTGAACACGTTGCGGCTGCGGAGGCTCTTCAGCAGAACCTGTCCGTAGAGCGTCAAGTCGATCTTGTGGGCGCTCGGGTTGCCGAGGTAGACGCCGACGGCGTCGGCGCCGCCCGCGGCGATGATCGGCGGCAATCGCCGCTCGACCTCGGCGAAGGCTTCTTCCCACTCGACTTCTACGTGCTTTCCGTTGCGACGGAGGAGCGGCTGGCGCAGGCGGTCCGGATCGGCGTCGAGGTCGGCGATCGCGGCGCCCTTCGGGCAAACGAACCCGTGCGAGAAGACGTCGGCTGAATCGCCGCGGACGGCGACGACGTCGCCCCCACGCATCTCGATGGCGAGCCCGCAGGTCGCCTCGCAAAAGGGGCAGATTCGGAACTTCTCGACCGTCGCCTCGGACATCGCGCGCCTCCTGTGCGGGTGTCACATGGGTCGCACGACGGCAGCGCAGACTCAACCAGCCGCGCCGTCGGGTTGCGCCGACGGCGCGAACGGTCCGAGCTGGCGGCGTTCCAGCTCCGCGGTCATCAGCTCGCGGAAGCGGCGATTGCGGGCGAGGACCAAGGGGAACAGGGCGATGTAGCCGCGTGGAAGCACCGGAGCTTCCGCGTGCACGCGCAACTGCTGGTACGGACGTGAGGCGTGCGCGTGGTGATCGGCGTGACGCGTCAGCCCGGTCAGCGCGAAGTACGTGAATCGCGAGTGCGTGTCCCACGAGTCGATCGGGCGCACGCGACGTTGGCTGCGCGTCAGCCCCCAATGCTCGAAGTAGTTGACGACCTCCAGGGCACGGATCGCGAACAGCGCCTGCAGGAGAAACACCGCGAAGGACACGATTCCGAAGGCGCCCAGGATCACGAGAGCGAGCGTCCATTCGGCGAGAAGGCCGTGGACGACTCGACTCCGCAGCAGGCGCGGGTCGCTCAAGCGCATGTTCTCGTCGCCGAGGCGCTTGGCCTCGAGACGCCAGGCGCTGCGAAACTGCGCGGGCACGGTACGTACCATGAAATGGTTGAACGACTCGCCGAAGCGGGCCGTTGCCGGGTCTTCCGACGTCGCCACGCGAGCGTGGTGGCCGCGGATGTGCTCCGTGTAGAAGTGCTCGTACATCACCGTGCACAGCAAGCCGCGACCGAGCCATTGGAGCGCCGGACGGGCGCGGTGGATCAGCTCATGAGCTACGACGATGCCTGAGTAGCCGGAGCTGCCGCCGACGATGAGAACCGCGGCCAGGGTGTCGAGCGCCCAGAAGGTGCGGTCGGCGAAAAGCTGAACCAGGAGCCCGATGTTGGCCAATTGGACGGCGACCAGCACCAACAACAACGCATCGAAGGGCCACGCGGGCATCGCCGGATCGGGGCTGCGCGTCTCTTCGCCCCCGTAGCGGTCGGCGACTTGGAAACCGATCCCGGGGATCAGGACCCAGAGCAACGCACTCCACCAAGCGTGCGGCGCGGTCAGGAGAAACGCCATCGCGATCAGCGGTAGCAGCAAAGCCGCGAGGTGCGGCGCCCAGTAACGCAGCACTTCGAGCGCCGCAGGCGGCAAAGGTTGGGTCGCTTCTTCCCGTACCATGGATGTCGTCAATCCGGATCGCTCTCGGCACCCGGCCGCGGCGTCAGCCCGTCGTAGGCCTGTCGTGCCGTGCGTCCGTCGTACAGCACCCCATAGACTTCGCGCATGATCGGCAGGTCGACCTCGTGCCTGCGACCGAGCTCCATCACGACCTTGCTCGTCTTCACCCCCTCGGCTACCTGATTCATCGCCGCCTTGATCTCGTCGATCGTTCGTCCCTTGCCGAGCTCCTCGCCGACGTGTCGGTTGCGGCTCTGCACGCTGGTGCACGTGGCAATCAAGTCTCCCATGCCGGTGAGACCCGCGAAGGTCGCTTCCTGGCCACCCATCTTCTTGCCGAGCCTCGTCAGCTCGGCGAGCCCCCGGGTGATGACCATGGCTCGGGTGTTGTCCCCCACACCGAGGCCGTCGCCCATGCCGCTGGCGATCGCGATCACGTTCTTGAGAGCTCCACCGAGCTCGCAACCGACCACGTCGGGGTTGGTGTAGACGCGAAAGAGGCGTGAATTGAACACGCCTTGGAGCTGGCGCGCGAGGTCGCCGTCGGCGAAAGCGATCGCACTCGCCGCGGCATAGCCGGCCATGATCTCCTTGGCGAGATTGGGTCCCGTCAGCACGCCGGCGCGGTGTTCGGGGAGCATCTCGCGAACGACCTCCGTCATGCGCAGGAGCGTGCCCTCCTCGAGCCCTTTGACCAGGCTGACGATGGGGACCCAGGCGCGGATGGCGCGGGCAACCTCGGCGAGCACGTCGCGCAGCCCGAGCGAAGGCACCGCGAGGACGACGACGTCGGCCTCGCGCACCGCCTCCTCGATCGAGCTCGTCGCCCGCACGCTCGCATCGATGCCGCAGCCGGGGAGGTAGCGCTCGTTGGTGTGCTTCGCATTGACCTCGTCGGCCGTCTCGGGGCGTCGCGCCCACAGTACCGTGGGAGCATTGCGCGCCGTGAGGTGCGCCATCGTCGTCCCGAACGAGCCTGCGCCCAGGACCGAGACCCTTAGCGTCATGAACGGACCGTAGCTGAGCGGCGTCGAATCTGTCGAGAGCCGGAGGATCAGGCCGAACCGACGTTCGACGAGTCGTCGAGCTCGACCCGGACGTCGACCGTCAATAGCTCGCCGCCCCCGCCTTCGTAGATGACGCCGCCGGTCGGCGTGGCGTCACGGAAATGCCGGCCGACGGCCACGCGCACATGGTCCGCATTGGCAACGCAGCCATTGGTCGGGTCGAAGCCACGCCAGCCCACCCAGGGAAAGTAGAGCTCGGCCCAGGCATGCGACGCGTCGGACTGGATTTCGTTCGCGTAGCGGCCGCCGGTGAAGATGTAGCCGACCCGGTAGCGGGCCGGAATGCTCAGAAGGCGCGCCAGACAGATCAGCAGGTTCGCGAAATCCTGACAGACGCCGCGGCGCTGTTGGAGCACGTCGTACGGTGTGGTCTCCATCGTGGTCGAACCGGACACGTAGGCGAACTCACGATGGATCGTCCAGTTCATGTCGAGCACGGCGTCGATGACGTCGCCGCCATTGCGACGCACGAAGCTCATCGCGTACTCGGTCAACGCTTCCAGCTCGCTCTCCGACAGCTCGTCGGGAAGCAAATAGGGCATCATCATCTGCCGCTGCCAGGGCATCCAAACCAGCGGGATCTGCGGTCGTGACAGCCCCGGCTCTCTGGGGAGCTCGGTCAGCGGCTGGGTGAACACTTGCGACTCGGCGACAACCCGCAACTCGTCGAACGGGGACGTAGGCTGGAAGCGAAAAACGTGATTGCCGAAGACGTCGTCGAACTCACGCACCCTGTCCGCATGCGTGACTTCGAGATTGTATCGGTTCAGCGTCTGTTCGGGATCGGTGACGGGCCGCAGCCGCAGGGCATGCGTGCTCCGCGTCACGGGCGCCGCGTAGCGGTAGCTCGTCTCGTGGCGGACCCGCAGCTGTCGGCTCGGGGGCGCCGGCGATGGCGCGCTGGCCGTCGTCATTCGTCAGGCCGCCGCCGGGCGCGAGAAGAAGTCTGCCTCGACGGCTTCGCCGACGCGATTCACCCGAGCGATCACGTCGTCGAGGAACTCGTGAACGCCGGAAGCGACGACTCGGTCGACGTCCGTGCGCCGGACGACACGAATGAGTTGCTCCAGCTCGCTGCCGGCCCGGCGACCGATGCGCGCCGGTGACCCGGCGCGCACACGCTCGAGGAAGTTTCGGGCGCGATCGACGTTGTGGGCGACCGAGTGCGGGAAGCTGTGATCGAACAGGAGGAAGCTGAGGACGCGAGTTCCGTTCAACACGTTGGCGCTGCGCTTCAAGAACGCCTCGATGCCGAGACACGACCGCAACAGGGCGATCCACTGTGCGGCGTCGGCGGGAGTCTCCTGCGG
>CALJUJ010000644.1 GCA_937975525.1 uncultured bacterium | reverse complement strand
TGGATCGGTCGGATCGGCCTTCGCAGGCGCGCGTGGCCCGCGGGATGCCTTGTGGCGCTCGAGGGAGACGACGATCTTCGTGTCGCCGGCATCGACCCGGCGCCGCTGGCGCTCCCAGGATTCCTCGACTTTTGCGGCGTAGCGATGCACGCGCAGACTGTTGTCCGCTTCCTGCATGGTGCGGACGCGCCGGCGCACATAGCCCGGGCTCAAGCCGAGCGCCGCGCAGATGTTGACGAACGAGAACGGCTCCGAGAGGTCGTCGCGTTGCATCCAGGCGCGGTCGCGCAGCCAGGCTAGGCGCTGCCGCGGAGGCAGTCCCAGGCTTCCCTGCGATAGGTTGCGAATCGCATCGATCAAGACCGCGAGCATCAGTCGCCGCTCGCCGTCTTCCGGCAGTGCGTCGATGAACTCCGTCCCGGTTTGCTTGCTCTTCGCCATGGTCTCTCTTTCTGGGTGCACCTGGAAAAGACGCAAGCACTGTGCCAGCGACGTCGACCCGAGTCCGGATGTGGATTCATGAGTCGATGTGCGGCCCGGCGCGCACGGAATTTCAATCGTGTGAAAGGTTTCGCACAGCCGGCGGCAAGGGCTGCAGCGGTAGGGTGATCGTGACCCGCGTACCGCCTTGCGGCCGGTCGTTGACCTCGATCGTTCCCCCGTGGCTCTGCACGGCGCCGTAGGCGATGCTCAGCCCGAGACCGGTTCCCTTGCCGATCGCTTTCGTCGAATAGAACGGCTCGAAGATGCGCGAGCGTACCTCGGTGGGTATCCCCGGGCCGTTGTCGGCGATCTCGACGACCACCGCCTCGGGATCGACGTCGCCGGCGCCCTGCACGCGGACCCCGATCCAGCCGTCGGAGCGACCTTCGAGCGCATCGATCGCGTTGCTGAGGACGTTCATCCAAACACGGTTCAACTGCCCGGCATCGGCGTGCAGCGCCGGGACCTCGCCGATGGTCGATTCGACGTGGATTGCGCCCTTGCTGATCTGGTTGGCCAGGAGACGCAGGCTGCTGTCGATGCCGTCGCGTACCGAGATCGGCCGCCGCTCGCCGCTATCTGCACGAGCAAAAAGGCGCAAGTCTTCGACGATGCGATTGATTCGGGCCGATCCCTCGAAGCATACCCGCAGCAGCTCGGGCGTCTCGCGCAGGAGGTAGTCGAAGCGCAGCTCTGCGCGGAGGGCGGCGATCCGCTCGGCGCCGTCGGTGCCGGCGAGTGGGGTCTCCTCGTAAGCTTCGAGCAGACGCAGGATGCGCGACAGGTATTCTTCGAGGTTCGCCAGGCCGCCGTGGATGAAGCTCGCCGGGTTGTTGAGCTCGTGTGCGACGCCGGCGACGAGTTGGCCGAGCGATGCCATCTTCTCGGCCTGCACCAGCTGCGCCTGGGCGCTCTTGAGCTCGTCGTAGGCGCGCGAAAGCTCGGCGTTCGAGCTCCGCAGCTCCTCGGTTTGCTGCTGCACCTGCGCATCGAGATCGCGATTCAGCTCCTCCAGCGCCTGGTAGGACCGCGCGTTCTGCACGGCGATCGCCGTCTGGTTGGCGAGGGTACGCAGCAGATCGATCGCCTCCGAATCGAATGGCTGCCCCGAGCGCTTGGCGCCGAGGGCGAGAACGCCGTCGATACGCCCGCGGAATACGAGCGGCAGCACGACTTGCGCATCCAAATCGGCCAAGGCCCCGCGGAGCGTTTCGCGGCGACCGGTCGGGGCGAACGGGGCGGCCAGCTGTTCGACGGTGAACGCTTGCGGACGCAGCTCGAGAGCGTCGACGACGTCGCCGAGATCGACCCCATCGCGGCGGATGAGGCGCCCCTCGGCGGGGCGCTTCCAGACGGTCGTGCCGCCGTCGCCGAGGAGGGCGACGGACGCCGACTCGAGCTGCATGGCCTCGGAAACCACGCGCGTCACCTGGGCGACCACCTCGCGCGTGTCGAGCAGCGTCGTGAGCACCTCGCTCAGCTCGGCGAGCGTTGCGCGATAGTCGAGCTGTTGGCGGTAGAAGGCACGGTCGACGACTTGCTGGACGCCCCGGCGCAGGGGGTCGAACAAGAACGCCAGGGCGACGACGAAGAGAATCCCGGCAATCGTCTGGCTCGCCGCGAACGCCGGGAAGAACAGCGTCGGAATCTGCACCACCAGAGCGTAGGCGCCGACGACGATGATGCTCGACAAGCCGTAGACGAAGCTCAGGCGGACGACGCGGTCGACGTCGAACAGGTCGTGCTTGACGATCGCATAGGCGAGCCCGACGTAGTACGGAATCGGCGTCAGCAGTCCGAACTGCACCGGTATGTCGCCGCCGGCGACGGCGTTGTTGACGAACACGAAGAACTGAACCGTGACCGCCAGGACGGCGCCCGGCAGCACTGCCTTGATGCGAGCGCGCACGCGGCCGTCGCGGTCTTCCCAGTAGGCGAACGCCATCATTCCGAGCAGAAACAGGAGGCTGGCCGCGGTGTAGACGTAGCTCGCACGCAACGGCGCCGTGGTCGGCGGCTGTGCGTCGAACCCGGCGATGACGTAGGCGAACAACCACGCACTGGCTGCGTACGGTAGGGCGAGCCAATACCGCGGCCCGGTCCTTCCGAAGTCGCGGCGCGTCGGGAACGTCATCGCCAGGTGGATGAACGTTGCCGAAACGAAGCACTCGGCCAACAAGCAGACGCGCCCGAGGGTGGCCCATTCGGGCCGGTGCAGGAACACGGCCGTGATCGGATAGATGCCGGCGACGGCCGTGTGCAGCAGGAACACCCGGGCTTGCGTCGTACGCGGCTGCAGGAAGCCGACCGCGAGCCCGATGCCGAGATTGGCGCAGCCGAACAACAGCAGAATCCCATAGGTTTGCAGGAGATCCGACCAACCGAAGATCCGCACCGGCAGCGTGACGTCTCTGGCTGCTCCGTCCTTGGCGATCGTGAAGCGGGCGAGGCTGCCCTGCGGGCGCGCCGCGACCGCGGCGTAGACATCGGCGGACGCTTGCACCGGCGTGCCGTCGATGGCGGCGACACGGCCGTGGAACAGCAGCGTCTTGTCCGGAGGCCAGTCGTAGGCGCCGACGGTCGGAATCACCGCGTTGTCCATGACGAGGAATCCCGGAAAGGACCGACCCAGCCAGTCGACGCTGGTCCATGCTGCGAGAAAGGTCAGCGGCGCGACGAGTGCGAGCACCGCGAGCGGTCGTCGGTAGAGGCGCAGAGCGTGCCCTACGCCCCGGCGCGCCGGCGCCGCTGCGGCCGTGAGCGCTGGGAATCCCCGGTTCTCCATGGCGTGGCGGCGCGAGTATAGGCAGGTGCCCGCGAACCCGTCGAGTGTGCGGGGGCTTGCGCAGCGCCCCGACCGCCTGTGCAGGTCGACGCGCTACGGCTTCCCGGCAGCCCTCTCGAATGCCTCGCTACGGAGCCTCGATCGGACGGCACGGATTCTGCTCAGCCATCGAGGGTCACGATCCCGCAGAGGGGATCGTCGAGGATACACCATGCAAGAACTCGCGATCGCCACCCATGCCGACAACCCGCCAGGAGCCGTCAATACCACGATCGCTCGTGTCGCCCACGAGTTGCGCACGCCGGTCAGCCTCATCTCCGGCAGTCTCGAGAACCTGCAGGAGTCGATGCGCATGCTGGTCGAATACGTCGAGGCCACGGAGAAGTGGCTCGGTCGCAACGACGAGGTCACCCAGCTGCGTGAAGACTTGCGCCTCGACTATCGCATCGAACATACGCCGGGTCTGCTGCGCATCTGCAGCGAGGGGGCGCAGCGACTGAGCCACGTCGTCAACCAGCTGCGCTTCTACGCGCGAGCGCCGGAGATCCGCGCCGATGCCCGTACCGACGTTCGTGCGTGCCTGAATGCGGCCGTCGCCATGGCCAGGCACGGGCGCTCGCACGCCGTCGAAGTCGTCTGGAACGTCGACTCCGGGGTCGACTCGGTTGCCGGGCCCGCGGAGTTCCTCGGTCAGGTCTTTCTCAATGTCGTGCGCAACGCTCTCGACGCGATCGCGGCCGCCGAGGCGCCGCGGCTCGAGATCACGGCGCGCGCCGTCGAAGAGCAGGGCCACTCCTTCATCGAGTGCATCATCCGCGACAACGGGCCGGGCATTCCCGCGGCGCACCGCGATCGCATCTTCGACGATTTCTTCTCGACGAAGCACGGCGCCGAAGGCTTGGGCCTGGGTCTGTCGATCAGTCGCGACATCGTCCAAGCGGTCGGCGGCGCGATCGCCGTTGCCGAGACGGGTGCGGCCGGCACCGCATTCCGGATTCTACTGCGTCCGGCGTGAGGCCAGCGGCGATCGCCGTCGCGTTGTTGCGTCGTCCGGGTTGTGTTTATCTCGACGGCGAGACGACCGCCGCATGAGTGATTCCTCGCCCGCGATCCTCGTCCTCGATGATGAGCCGAGCAGCGTCAACCTGCTGCGCATCACGCTCGGCATGGACTACGTCGTCCATACCGCCACGGATGGCGAGACCGCGCTGAGCCTGCTCGAGCGCCACCCGGAGATCGGCCTGGCCCTGATCGATCAACGCATGCCGGGGATGAGCGGAACCGAGTTCATCCAGAAGACCATCGAGCCCTACCCACACCTCGTCCGCATCATCCTCACCGGCTACACCGACGTCGACAGCCTGATCGAGGCGATCAATGCTGGCAGCGTCTATCGCTACATCACCAAGCCGTGGAGCAAAGAAGAGCTTCTGATGACCGTGCGCCGCGGTCTCGAGGCCTACGAGCTCGCCACCGAGAACATCCGCCTGCAAGCCGAGTTGCGCGAAGCGAACGGCCTCCTGCGTCGAGAGAACGCACAGCTACGGCGCGAGGTTCAGGGTCGCTACGCGTTCGACGAGATTCTCGGCAAGAGCGGGGCGTTGTCGCGCGCTCTGGCCCTCGTCGAGAAGGCAGTCGACAGCGACACGACGGTGCTCGTCACCGGCGAAACGGGAACCGGCAAGGAGCTGGTCGCACGCGCCCTCCACTTCAACGGCCCCCGTGCCGCCGCTCCCTTCCTCTCGGTGAACTGCGCCGACTTCACCGCCGACATGCTCGGCAGCGAGCTCTTTGGCCACAGGCGTGGGTCCTTCACGGGTGCCGTCGAAGAACGCCGCGGCATCTTCAAGGCCGCCGACGGCGGAACCGTGTTTCTCGACGAGATCGGCGACTGCCCGGAAACGGTACAGACGAGGCTCCTGCGGTTCCTCGACCAGGGTGAGATTCGCCGCGTCGGCGACGATGCCCCGACTCGGGTCGATGTGCGCGTCATTGCCGCAACCAATCGCAATCTCGAGGACGACGTTCGCGAGGGGCGCTTTCGCAAAGACCTCTATTTTCGGCTCAACGTGTTCACGGTCGACTTGCCGCCTCTACGCGATCGACGGGAGGACGTGCCGATTTTGGCCGAGCACGTGCTGCAGAAACTCCGGTCGGGGGGGCGAAAGCAGGTCGGGGCGCTCGCCCCGGAGACCCTGGCGGCCCTGCGCGGCC
>CALJUJ010000643.1 GCA_937975525.1 uncultured bacterium | reverse complement strand
ATCCCGAGCAGAGCTTGATTCTGCAGTACCCGAATCGCTGAAGAACTCCGCACCCGCCGGGAAGCGCTTGAAGCGGCGCGATCTCCCTTCCGCACAAGTAGCTCGTCCAGCCCGGCGGGTGCGGCGACCGACCCGCCAATGACACGCAAGGTGGCGCCGAAAACAACCGAGCCGAAATCCGGTTCGATCGTCGCGTCGCCCGATGCGAGTCCAGTTCTTTCCAACACCGACACCCGAAGCGAAGCCGAGCGCCTGCTCGACCGGCTGCAGCGCGAGCGACCCGACAAGGTCATCGCGCTAAACCTGCGCGTCGAAACCCTCGAGGCGATCCGCGAGGAACACCCGCGGCTGATGAAGGCGATGTTCGACTTCGCCAAGGGCAAGTTCCCGAAGAACGTGCCGGCTCAGGCTCTCAAGGCGCAGGCGGACGTGCTGCGCTCGCTTCTCGACGTGCTCACCGTGAAGGTGCGCGAGAACGAGCAGAGCGGCGGCGCCGATGCCGATGCGCGCGGCCCGACGTCGCCGGTGACGATCATCATGAAGGGCGTGGAGGCGCCGAAGCCGGTCAACTCCGCAACGATCGAGGTTGAAGATTGATGTTCGACACCGTTCCCACGGAGAAGTCGCTCATGGCGAGGATGGACAAGGAACGGCCGTTCGTTCACTACCCCGATCCGCTGCGCCTCAAGGATTTCGAGGCGCAGTCGCCGGGTACCTTGTTCGCCATGTGCCTGTTCGGCGAAGCGCGCGACCAAGGTTTTCTCGGCGCCGTCCTGGTCGGCATGGTCATCCGAAACAGGATGCACGACCCGCACCGCCGAGGCTGGCTAACCGGCAAGACCGGCAGGAGCAAGAAGTGGCCGACGGTGGCCGACGTCGTGCTTCACTCCTACGCATACTCGTGCTTCAACGGCGACAACAAGGCATCCCGGCAGGCGATGATGCGCGCCGCGATCGACGAGCCGGAAGCCTGGGAGATGTGCCGGCGCGCGGCGTTCGACGTCCTCGAAGAGAGGATTCGGGTGGACTTCACCGACGGAGCGACGCATTACTTCAACCCAAAGCTGGCGAACCCGAAGTGGGCGAGCTCGCCGAAAATGGTCAAGACAATCCGCTACCGGGATCACGACTTTTACCGGGAGGAACCATGAAAGCACTTCTCATCGCTGCCTTGCTCTTGTTCGCGGCGCCCGCGTCCGCGCAGGACACGCCAACGCCAACGGATACTCCGACGCCCACGGAGACCCCGACGATCACCAACACGCCAACGAACACACCGACGCCGACGAACACGCCGGCGGCGGCGACGGATTGCTGCGATTGCGGGTTCAGTGCGTGCGTCGAGGTTCCGTTCAACGAGGAGTGCCCGCCGGGCTGCGTTTCGGTCTACGGCGCGACCTGCATCGAGGGAATCGGCTGCGCGACCCACACGCCGACGCCCGACCCGAACGACGTCCCGACGGCGACCGCGGTTCCAAGTACGCCGACCGTCACGCCGACGTGGACGCCGCCACCGACGGCGACCGCGATCCCGGCCACGAAGACGCCACTGCCGACGCCGAACCTGTGCGACTACAGGCGGATCGGCGACGGGCCCAGGCTGACGCGCCAGTTCACGATCGCCAGCGCGACGCCGGCGCCCGTCGTGAACGACCCGCCCCCGGGCCTTCGCGTCGTCCCGTACTCCGCGAACGTGACCGCGAGCGAAGCTGCGACCGTGACCCTCGGTGGCCTGACCGTGACGTTCGCTGCGGCCGGGACGCAGGAAGTCGACTTCGCCGGGGCGTGCCGCGCCGTGAACGCGCAGTTCCTCGGCGCGGCGAGCGCGGGGACCGCGACGGTCGAACTTCGCTACGACTACGAGTGAGCGGTGCCCGTCGTCGAGTACAACTGCAACCCGTCCGCCGCCGCCTTCCACCAGTCGGAAGCGACGGTCAAGGCCATCTGCGGCCCGATGGGTTCCGGCAAGTCCGTCGCCGTGACGATGGAGTTCGTTCGGCTCTGCATGGAGTCGACGGTCCCGATCAACGGCGTGGTCATGCGCGAGAGCTACCGGCAGCTCCACGACTCGACGAAGAAGACCGTGCTCGAATGGCTCGGCGGCTGCTCGTACTACAAGAAGCAGGACGAAACTCTGTACGTCACCCTGCCCAACTTCGAGGGCCGCACTCTCACCCACCAACTGTGCTTCCGGCACGCCCGGCGCGAAGCCGATGCCACGTCGCTCCTGTCGACCGAGTACGCCTTCATCTGGCTCGAGGAGCCGGTGCCGGCGTTCCAGAACGACATGGGCGGCGTCATCGGCGCCGGGCTGCCGCAGGGTGTTTACAAGGTCGCGTTCGGGCGCCTTCGTCAGAAAGATGCGCCGCGACTCGTTCTCGTGCTGTCGTTCAACCCGCCGTCAAAATTCCACTGGTGCTACAAGCAGTTCTTCATCCCGACAACCGAAGAACTTGCCGCCGACAACATCGCGTTGTTCCGGCAGCCGGCGCGCGAGAACGAAGCGAACCTGCCCCGCGGCTACTACGACGCCATGCGCCGCATCATGGGCGAGGACATGGCGCGGCGGTTCGTCGATGGCGAGTGCTTCACGATGTACCCTGGGCAGCCGGTGTTCAAAGGCTTTCGGGAGAACGTACACTTCCGCCAGGAACTCGAACCCATCCCCGGGTTGCCGATCGTCCTCGGGCTCGACTTCGGTCTGACGCCGGCGGCGCTGTTCGCGCAGATTTCCTCGCAGGGGCAGCTTCGGGTGCTGAAGGAACTGCAGATGTACGACGCGAGCGCCCGCGAAATGGCGCCGCAGATCCAGTCCGTGATGCAGAACGAGTTTTCCGGGCACAGGCTGGCGCGCGCCTGGGGCGACCCGGCAGGCAAGACGAAGGCGCAGTCGGACAAGTCAACGGCGTTCGAGATTCTGCGCAAAGCTCTGAAGGTGCCGATCCATGAGGGTGCCATCGCCATCCGCGAGCGTCACGAAGCAGTGAACAGTCGCGTCAACGCGATGGTCGACGGCGAGCCCGGCGTGCTCATCGACATCGACGGCTGCCCGATGCTCTCCGAGGGCCTGCTCGGCGCATACCGCTACCCGAAGAACGCCGACGCGAGCGTTTCCCCGATGCCGCTGAAAAACGAGTTCTCGCACACCGCCGACGCTTTCCAGTACCTTTGCGCCGGCGAGTTCTCGGCGACGACGGGCGAAGCCATGCACCCGAACGGCGCGTTCAAGCCGTGGAAGCGGCCCGAGTACAACCCCCTCGCCGACGATCCGCAGCAGCACCGCGGGACGTGGATGGGAAGGTGAGCGATGATTGCCCCCGAAGGACCGGACCGGAAGCCCACTGGCGAGATGACGCAGGACGACAGCAGGAAGAAGCTGTCCGAAGGCGACCTTGTCCAAGACCTACGCCGGAAGTTCGAGGACGCATCGGACGCCCGCGCGGAATGGGCGCTGCAGGCTCGCGAGTCGCAGAAGTTCGTCGGCGGCGACCAGTGGAGCGACGCCGACAAGAAGAAGCTGACCGACGAGCGCCGACCCTGCATCACGATCAACCGCGTTCTGTCCACCGTCCTGTTCCTCGAAGGCTTGCAGCGCACGCAGCGCACCGAACCGACCCTACTCCCGTTCGAGGCCGACGACGCGCGGCCAACGGAACTGATGAACGCTCTGTACAAGTGGACGAGCGTCCAGTGCCGCGAGCCCGTGGTCGACGACAAGGTGTTCCGCAACAAGATCGTGACCGGGCTCGGCTGGTGGAAGGCGGTTCTCAACTACTACGACGACGTCAACCCGACGCCGGGGTGGGAAGCGCCGAATCCGCTCACCGTGTTCCCTGACCCGAACTTCTGGTCGGCGTGCGACATGGGCGCCGTCGACTACGTCCAGCACGCAACGTGGGTGACGCTCGACGAGGCGATCGACCGCTTCCCCGACAGCGAAGCCGAGATCCGCAGCAAGTTCGGCGAGTGGCTGAACGCCGGTGCCCATTCGTCGCTCTCGGGCGGCGACGGCAACGCCGAGCTCGCCGGCGACCCGTTCTCCGAGGAGCGAACGTGGTGGCAGGACAAGACGAAGCGGATTCGCCTGCTCGAAACGTGGTACTTGCGGCGCGTCCGCACGAAGATCGCCGTCGTTGACCCGGACACCGACAGCGAGCGCATCATCGACGACCTGGACCGCGTGAAGGAACTGCAGAAGATCGTCGAGGCGAACCCGGAGCTGCAGCAGCGCGTGCAGATCATCGACAAGACGGTGCGGCGCGTGCGCGTCGCGTATCTGCTCGACACCATCCTGCTCGACGACGCCGCATCGCCGTGGGACGATCAGTGCATCCCGTTCTTCCCGACCGCCGGCTACCTGTACGACGACTTCCCGTTCGGCCCGGTCGAAGTGCAGAAAGACCCGCAGCGCGAGCACAACCGCCGCCGCTCGACGATCATGGAGTTGATTGCCCGCACGCCGCAGTCCGGGTTCATCAACGATCGCTCGAAGGGAGTCCGCTCGCAGGAGATCGAGGAGTACGGCAAGGGAAACGGCCTCGTGCTGAATCACGACGGCGTCCCGCCCGTTCCGATCCCGCCGCCGCAGGTTCCGCCGGCGGTGGCCTACCTCGACAGCCGGTCGGCATCCGAAATCCTGGAAGTCGTCAACGTCAACCCCGAACTCCTGGGGACCACGTCGCAGAAGACCGTCTCGGGGCGCGCAATCTCCGCGCGCCAGCGATCCGCGGTCGTCGTGCAAGAGCCGCTGCTCGAGTCGTTCCGGCAGGACAAGGAACCGGCGGTGCGGTTCATGGTGAAGGCGATCCAGCAGTGGCTCACCGTTCCCCGGGCGCTGCGCATCCTCGGCTCCATCGTGCTGCAGGGCACCCGTCTCGGCATGGACGGGATGGCGCAGGCGGCGGCGCGCATCGGAGAGCTGCAGCAGGAAGTCGGGCAGTTCGAGCTCGCCGAGCTGATGCAGAACGCGATGCTGACCACGTTCGACGTCATCATCGACACGAACAAGCCGTTCGACGCGAGCGTCCACCTTCGCACGCTGGAAATCTTCACCGACTTGGTCGAGAAGTTCGGCCCGACGTCGATCCCGCCGACGGTGCTGGTCGACGCCTTCAAGAACGCCGGGCTGCTTTCCGAGAAGAACGCGCAAGAGATCCTGCAGTGGCAGCAGCAGCAGCAGATGGGAATGGCCCAGGCGGCAGCCGAAGGGGCGCCGCCGCCGCAGGGCGACATGCCCGTCTAGGTGTATCGTTTTGCGACACCATGTATCGAAATGCCACACTTCGGTGTTGACACGGGGTCCGAATCGGACGTAAGGGGGGCTTGATGTTGGACGACGTGCAAGACGAAGGCCAAGTTTCCGAGTCCTCCGAAGCGGCGGACGGCGGGTCGGGCGAGTTCTACCTGGACTTCGACGACGGCGGCGATGCCGACGGCGCCGAGGCGGCGACGGATTCCGGCGGTGATGCCGAGGCGGCGACGGCCGGGGAGTCGGACGGGGATCGCCAGCAGGCAGCCAAGCCCGACACGTCGCCCGCCGCGCCTCCGCAGCAGGACGCCGAACCTTCCTACGTCACCGAGCTTCGCGCGCAGTTGCAGCAGGCGAACGACCGCTACGACCAGTTGCAGCAGGAGTTCGGGCCGTATTTCCAGAACATTCGCACGCAGGCCCAGCAGCAGGCATCGCGTCCGCCACTGACGCCAGAGCAGATCCGCAGCGGCCAGTTCACCGCCGAGCAGTTCGAGCAGTACATGGACTGGAAGGTCGAGCAGCGTCTCGCCCGCGTCCAGAACGACGCCGTGTCGGCGACGACCTATCAGCAGTCGCAGATGCAGGCGCGGGCCATGTTCACGCCCGAGGCGATGGGCGACCCGAACCTGTCGTACGACAAGCTGGTTGGCGACTACTTCGCCCCGGCCTACGCGCAGAATCCGGCGCTGAAGCAGGCGGTCGCGACGATCATCCCCGAGAATCCGGCGGCGGGCGAAATGCTCGTCGGCGCGTTCCTGCGGCTGTACCACGCGAACGGCCAGGACATCGGCAAGGCGGTGCGGGCGATGCACGGCAAGGCCGCGGCGACCGCGAAGCCCGGGGCCGACCCGCGGCGCGCGGCGCAGCAGCGGCAGGCCGATCGCGTCATTCGCGAATCCGGTGGCGGGCGAGGCAAGAAGATCGACATGAACGCTCCGCAGGCCTTCGACCGCATGAGTTCTCAGGACTTCGAGCGGTTCATGGAGCAGACCGGCGACGCCGGGTTCTGACGATTGGAGGTAGATCATGCTCACCACGACCACGCAGATTCCCCCGGCAGTACCCAATTTCTTCAGCCGGATGCTGTTGGAACGGGCACGCCCGAACCTGCATCACCAGAAGGTCGCGCAGACCCGTCGGTTCGCCCGCAGGCAGGGCAACACGATGGTCTTCCGGCGCTTCGAGGACTTGGCGCTCGCCACGGCGGCTCTCGGCGAGGGCGTCACGCCCACCGGGCAGGAACTCTCGAAGACCGACATCACGGCGACGCTGCAGCAGCACGGCAACTACGTTCCCGTCTCCGACGTCGTCGACTACACCGTGGAGAGCCCGGTGCTCCGCGAGGCGGTCACGCTTCTCTCGGAGAACGCGGCCGACACGCTCGACGTGCTGCACCGCGACGTCTACGCCGCGGGCACGAATGTCCTGTACGGCGGCACGGCGACCAGCCGCGCCGAACTGCTCGGCACGTCGCACAAGGTCACGACCGCGCTTCTCGACCGGATCGTCCGGTTCCTCATGGCGCAGAACGCCAAGCCCTTCACCACGAAGGTCCGCGGCGGCGACCGCGAGGCGACTTCCGGCTTGCGGCCCTCGTTCTGGGCGATCATCGACGAGGACGTGCTGTTCACCCTCGAGAACCTGCAGGGCTACAAGTCGATCGAGGAGTACGGCAGCGGCACGGCGCTGATGATGGGCGAAGTCGGGACGTATAAGAATCTGCGATTCCTGTGCTCGACGCTCGCCAAGAGCTTCGCCGGCGGCGGCGGAGCGGCCAACGGCGATGTGAAGAAGACCGGCGCCGACGCCGACGTTCACACGATCCTGTGCTTCGGCCGCAACGCGGTCGGCACGGTTCCGCTCGAAGGCGTGAACACGCGGGCGATCATCAAGCCCCTTGGTTCCGCCGGCACGGCCGATCCGCTCAACCAGCGGGCGACGGTCGGGTGGAAGTACATGGGCGCCCGCGTGCGTCTGAACGAAAACTTCATGGTCCGCGCCGAAGTCACCGTCGGCGACGTGGCGCCGTAACCGGACGCCGGTAGGAGGTACGACATGGCAAAGATCGCAGTCGCCCAGTTCGTCGCGAAGACGTCCTCGGCGGGCATCGTCAACGTCGAACTCGGCTTCGTCCCTGACGTCGCCCTCATCTTCCAAGACGTCGACCTGGGCGCCGCCGCCACCAACCAGCGCCTTTGGGTCAATCCCGATCGCGCAAGCATCTGGACGGCGGCCAAGTCGCTGCTCACGACCGGGACAACCGGCGTCGTGTCCAACGACGACGCCAGCGTCACCGTCTACGCCGGCGGCGACACGATCGCGGCGGACGAGACGACGGACACCGCCGGGAAGCACGTCAACCTGCGCGGGCTCGCGGCCAGCGCCGGGCACATCACCGCGCCCGGCATCACCATTCCCGCGGGCGACCAGACGGCGGGCGCGAAGCACTTGGTCATCGCCATCCAGGCGGACCACATGCCGTCGCAGCAGCCGGCTTCGTGAGGACGGCCGTGGCGAAGAACGAACAGGCACCGAAGGGTGGGGGCTCGCAGGAGCTCCCGCCCGAGGTCGCAGCGGCGCTGTCCGACGAGAAGGCGAAGGAAACCGAGAACGTCTATCTCGACGCCAGCGAGGAAGAACTCGCGGCCGAGGCGCAGGCCGAGCTCGCCGCCGAGAATGCGGCGCTCAAGGCCGCGAACGACGACTACCGCAAGGCGCAGGAACGCTTGGAGCGACGTCTCGAAAATCTCGAGAAGCTGAACCAGCAGTTCATCGCCAACGGCGGCGCGAACGCGCAGAAGATCGACGAGGCTCTGCAGGCGGATTCCGCGAAGCGGTCGAAGGACGCGCGTTTCGCGATGTACAAGAAGATCCGCGAGGAAATGGGCAACGAGGTCGTCATCACGATCCAGCCCGGGTCGGACCCGGCGCGCAACTTCGACGTGCCGGTGTCGTTCAACGGCCGCGTGCGCAAGCTGCCGCGCGGCGTTCCGGTGAAGGTGACGTCGCAGGAGCTCGAGGTTCTGTACAACGCCATCGAGGACACCGACATCTGGGTCCGCGACGAGGACGGTGCGGCGCACCGCATTCGCCGCCGGCAGTTGTCGTATCCTTTCACGATCCACGATTCTGCGCTGCAGGTCATGGAGAACGCGATGGCTTCGGTTGGTATGCGCGTGTGACTGACGGAGGGGTGAGCCGTGGCGACCGTCCGGGCCAAGATCCGAGTCGAGATCGCGGGCCGGACGGTCCGGGGCTTTCCTCTCGACGTCCAGTTCGACTGTGAGGCGTTCCAGGTCGCCGACTACGTGCGGCTGTTCGAGGACGCCTTTGCCGCCTTCCCTGGCGGGCAAATCTCCGACATCAAGCTGTTTCTCGCGAAGGTTCTGAACACGTCGGTCGAGCTTCGTTTCGGCGGGCAGGGCGACGCCGTCGGCTCCGAGGCGGACGGGGTTCCGTTGTCCGAGGGGGGGATCGTCGCGGTCATCAACGGCGCGATGGATTCGACGCCGACGCTCAGGCGGTACGACGCGAGCGACGACGACGAGACGAACGCTACGGTCGTCGGGGTGACGGCGGGCGACGCGGCAGGGTGATGCGATCGCGCTGGCGACAATCACGCTCGAGCAGCAGGACGAGGACGTCCGGGTCATCATACCGGCGCCGCTCTGTTCG
>CALJUJ010000642.1 GCA_937975525.1 uncultured bacterium | reverse complement strand
CCTGTCTCGTCGACCCGACTCGGCTGCAGCCGCAGGTGGTATCGCTGTGCCGGCGCCTCGCGGCGACGACGTCGAGCCGGGATCTTCAGTTGCTGGGACGCCTCCACCTCGTGACCCTTTGGTTCTACGCCGGGGTCGCGAAGCTCGCGAGCGAGCCGTTCCTGTTCTCCGCCCGTCCCTGGCTGCTCGGGCGCATCGTCGATTCCCCGCCTGCGTGGTTGCAGGCTGCGTTTCCCTGGTTGGTGGTGGCGGCCGAGATCGGACTCGCGCTTCTCGCGCTGGTACCGCGGACCCGGCGCCTGGCGGTCGTCGTGGCGGTGGCTCTGCACGGTGCCATCCTCTTCGCGCTAGTGCCGCACGACAACGTCGCCGTCTGGCCTTGGAACGTCGCCTTGGCGGCCGCGGCCGGGATGCTGATCGGCACCTGGCGGACGCCGATCGCCGAGGACGTCGGCTCGGCGCACGTCGTTACGCGTCTCCTCGCGGCGGTTCTCGTCCTCGGGCCGCTGACCTCGTATGCAGGAATCGGCGATCCCTACCTGGCCCACCATCTGTACACCGCCAACGTTCCCACCGGCCTGGTCTGCAGGGTCGATGGCGGCAGGCCTTGGCTGCGCCAGGGGCTCAATGGACGCTATCGCGACCCCGCCGCCGGTCTGGACTGTCTCGTCATCGACCTGATCGGCGGCGGGCTAGGCGTGCCGGCACCGCCGAGGCCGAGCTACTTCGCCGGCTACTTCCGCCGCGATTGCCGCCCGGGTGAGCGCTTGGTGATCCTCGATCATACGCGTCGAGTTCCCGTGCCGAAGCCAGCGGATCGATGCCGTCGGTGACTCCTGAAACACGCGGCGCACGTCGAATCCGGACGCTTGGACGACCGAAGAGGTGAGCGGCCCTTGGCTAACGGTGCGCGAAGAAGGAGCGGATGCGGCGCCGGCAGGGCGTCTCGATCCAGGTGAAGCTGGCGAGCGAGATGGACACGAGCAACGCCACAAAGGTGAGGAAGGTGCCCGGCGTCTCGAAGCGCGGTAGCCAGGATCCGGTGGTCGCCCAGGAGAACCAACCGGCAAGGGGGATCTGCAGGATGTAGACGGCGTAGCTGGCTTCGCCGAGGTGCTGCATCGGCCGGGTCGCGAGAAAGCGGGCGAGCCATCCACGACCGTCGGCCAGGCCCAGAATCAACACGGCGAACAGCGGCGACAGCAAGCCGTTGTTGACGAGCGGGTAGGGGAGGTCGATCCAGGCGAGAACGGCGAGGCTGGCCGCTGCCGCGGCCGGCCCACTCCACGGCGGCAGGGGCGAACCGAGGCCACCGCTGCGTCGCCGCGCATAGACGATGCCGGCGGCTGCGCCGATGGCGAACTGCGGGAGGTGCAGGAGCGGCGCGTAGATCAAGGCCACGTACATCAACGGTTGGTCCCGGTGCAGGATCTCGTACGGCTGCAAGACCAGGAGATAGGCTGCCGGCAGGGCCACGGCGATCGTCCATGCGTTCACGGCGGTGGCCGCGAGCGCACGATTCGAACGGGTGCGCAGCCAGAGGAGCACCCAGGGGAAGGCGGCGTAGAAGAACGCTTCGGCCGACAGAGACCAGCCGGCACAGTTGACGCCGCAGGCCGTCAGCGGGGTCCACGCCTGCAGCAGCACCGCTTCCAGCGCGAACGTCGCGGCGATCTCGGTGGAGGATGCCTCGGCGATCGGCAGATGGGCTGGCAGCGCGACCGCGAGCGCCAGAAGGTAGAGAGGATAGACCCGGGCGGCGCGCGCCACCCAGAACGACGGCCGCTCGGTGTGTCCCAACTCGAGGTAGTTGTAGGCGAGCACGAACCCGGAGAGCACGAAGAACAGGCTCACGCCGACGTAGCCGTGCCGACTGACCTGGAAGACGGGCTCGGGCAGCGCGGCCAGCGCCATCCATCCATAGTGGAACGTGACGACGTGCAGCGCCGCGAAGAAGCGCAGCCCCGTGAGCGCCGGCAACGCCGGTCGATCCAGGTTCGCCATTCGTTCAGGGCTTGCCACGTCGGTGGTCATGGTCTGCTTCTCGATATCGTGGATCGACTGGTTGTCCGCTTCGGCGATGCGCATCCGTAGCTTTGCCGGAGCGGCCCCACAAGCGATGCGGAGCAAGCCTCGATCCCGCCGTCGCCGCGGGAACGGTGACCGATCGCTTGGAGTCCGTCTCCGGCCGGCGGCTTTGCGGCCGCTGGCCGATCAGCTGCGGTAGCGATCCAGCTCCTCTCCCTCGAGGCGGCAAGTCTGCCACTCGGGGAGGATCTGCGCCCCGAACGATCGGTACAGTCGCTGCGCATTTTCGTTCCAATCGAGGACGCTCCACTCGAAACGGGCACAGCCGGCGTCGGCGGCCTCGCGGGCGAGGCGCTCGAGGAAGCTGCGACCGATACCGCACCGACGTGCGCGCGGAGTGACGTAGAGATCCTCCAGCCAAAGCCCACGCTTCATGCGGAACGTGCTGAAGGTCGGGAAGGTGATCGCGTAGCCGACGACGTCGCCCCCGCCGAGCTCTGCGACCGTACAGCGGGCGGCCGGTGCATCGCCGCACAGCGCAGCGCGTAGCTCGTCGACCGAGCCGGTCACCTGATGGCTCAGCTCTTCGAAGGCTGCGAGCTCGCCGATCAGCTCGAACACGCGAGGCATGTCGTCGGCGGTGGCGGGACGGAAACGTACCGAGTTCATGAATCTCCTCCTGGCTCGCGCAGCACGATGGCGTCTCCCCCGCCCGGCGACAAGGGGCATGGAACCGTTGGCTCAAGTTGCGCAGGATGAGGAATGCGCGAGCGCCCCGAAGACTACCAGCGATGGGACGGACGCCGCCCCATCCTCGTCGTCGCGCCCCACGGGGGGATGCGGTCGCGCCCGCGGCGGCCGCGAGACCGCATCAACGATCTCCATTCGGCGGACGTCGCGCGTGACCTCGCGCGCAAACTCGATGCTTCGGCGCTGCTCAACATCGGCACCGACCGGAACGATCTCGACCTGAACCGCATCAGCGTACTCGCCGCCGCCGCACCGCTGTTCCTCGCGCATCTGTCGGACCGCATCTTCTCGCTCGCCCGCGGTGGCACCGTGCCGTTGGTGCTGCTGGTCCATGGTTGGCACACGACGGCAGCGGTCTGCGATGTCGGGTGCGGGCTTCGTCTGGAGCG
>CALJUJ010000641.1 GCA_937975525.1 uncultured bacterium | reverse complement strand
TCCTGCCGGGCCCGTTCTCGGGCGCCGTGCGCGCCGCGGGCCTGCGTGCGCTGGTGCGCTCCCCGGTGCGCTTTCTCGGGCTCTTCGTTGCGGTGGCCCGCGCCTGGCGCACCGGCGGCGACGTGCGCCGCGACCAGACGGGCTGGCAAAGTCGTACCCTGAAGCTGCGCGACCGCTTGCGCGGTTGGTACAACCGCCATCCGCTGCTCTACCTGCTGAAGTCGTGGGCCCTGGTGCCGCAGGCCGTGGAGCTGTCCGGCCGCCTCGAGCGGGCCGGGGTCACCCACTTGCACGTGCACTGGGCGACCTATCCGACGACCGTCGCGTTCGTGATCCACCGGTACTCGGGTCTGCCCTTCAGCGTCAGCGCTCATGCCTACGACATCTACATGATCAGCCGCATGCTTCCGGCGAAGATCGCGGCGGCGCGCCACTTCTTCACCTGCGCGCACGCCAACGCGGCGCACCTCCGGCGCTTGGCGCCGGCGGGCCACCAGGACAAGATCATCGTCAGCTATCACGGCGTCGACGTCGAGCGGTTCCGCCCGCCGGCGGCGAAGGCGCCGCACGAGCGACTGCGGATCGTGTCGTGCGGGCAGCTCGAACGTTACAAGGGGATGCACCTGCTCGTCGACGCTTGTGCTGCGCTGCATCGCGACGGCGTCCCGGTCGAGTGCTGGATCGTCGGCGAGGGGCCCTATCGGGGGCACCTGGAGGCGCAGATTGCGCGCCACGCGATGGGCGATTTCGTGCACCTCACCGGCGCCCAGCCCCATGCGGAGGTGGCGCGACTCCTGCGCGAGTCCGACGTGTTCGCCCTCGCGAGCGAGCTCGGCGGCAAGTCGGGGCGCCGCGACGTGATCGCCAACGTCATCGTCGAGGCGATGGCGGCCGGGCTGCCGGCGATCGCTTCGCGCATTCCTGGGGCGGAAGAGCTCGTCGAAGACGGCGTCAACGGATTCCTCGTGCGGCCCAATCACGCTGACGACGTCGCCGTCGCGCTGCGTCGCCTCGCGGCCGATCCGGCCGAGCGGGCCCGCATCGGCGCGGCGGCGCGGGAGAAGGTGCTGCGCGACTTCGACAATCGCAAGAACGTCCGCATGATGGCCGAGATGCTGGCGGAGGCCGCAGGCATGCCCGCGCCTACTACGGGCGACGAGCGTGCGAGTGGATGAGGAACCGGCTGGGGATGCGTACGAAGCTGTTGATGTTGCTGGCAGGAACCGTGTTCGGGCTCGTCTGTGTCGAGATCGGCGTCCGCATCCTGCCGGAAGGGCTGCTGCCGAAGGAGTTCCGTGTCATGGACCGCGCCTACACGGGCCGGGTGAAGTGGCAGGAGATGATGGAGGGGGATCCGTTCCTCGGCTACCACTACAAGCCCGATCTCGACGTCGACTTCCCCTCCGAGGGCTACGACGTCGACATCCGCACGACGTCGCACGGACTCGGCGACATCGGTTTTCGCGACATCGGCACCCGGCCGCCGTTCGACGCCATCGCGCTCGGCGATTCGTTCACCTTCTGCGACGACGTCGTCACCGAGGACTGCTGGGTGAAGCTGCTCGGCGAGAGCAGTGGTCTGAACATCGCGACGCTCGGCGTGAGCGGCTTCTCGACTCTCGCTGAAGCTCGCGTGCTCGATCGCTACGGTCGCCACCTCGACCCCGAGCTCGTGATCCTGGCGATCTTCCCGAACGACTTCAACGACAACGTCGAGTTCGACGAGTGGACGCGGAGCGGGACGGACAACTTCTGGACGTGGCGTGGCGAGCGCGAAGGGCGGGGCCCGTTCTTGCGCCAGCTGGCCGACAAGTCGGTGATCATGCGCATCATCGACAGCGCGCTGCGCACCCGGGACCGGCATTCGTACGTCTACACCGACGGGAACCTGGACATCGTCTTCCAACCGTGGTGGTTGGAGCCGATGGACGACGAACGCACCGCGCACCGCGAGCTCGGGTGGGCCTTGATGCGCCGGGCGATCTTGCAGGTCCGCGAGACGACGCGCGAGATCGGTGCCGAGCTGTTGGTGGTCGCGCTACCGACGAAAGAGGAAGTGTACTGGGACGTGGTGCGCGAGCAACTTCCGGATCACGAGAGCCTCGAGGTCGACCGCCCGTTCGGCGACCTGTTTGCGATGTGCCGGGAGGAGGGAATCGCTTGTTGTGATACGACTCCGGCGATGGAGGAGGTCGCCCGCCAGCGCAAACAGCTCTACCTGCGCGTCAGCAGCCACTGGAACGATCTCGGCAACCGCGTCACCGCGGCCGCCGTCGACCGCTGCCTGCGAGAGGAGGGCTGGCGCCCGGGACCGCCGGACGTACGGCCCTGAGCGGACGGCGAGGTGCGGGGGACCTGGGCATGACGTTCGCTGCGAAGCTGGGCCGCGTCGTGGCGGCGATCCTGGTCGCCGCCCTCGTCGCCGAGCTCGGCGCGCGCATCCTCCTGCGGACGTTCGCGCCCGAGAAGTACGAGCTTCTCCAGCGGGTGTACACGGCGCGCAGCGCCTGGACCAACATGATGCAAGGCCACGCCGAGCTCGGCTACGTGCTCCGGCCCGGCCTCGACACGATGTTCCCGTCGGAGGGACGCACGATTCGCATCCGGACGGCGACGTTCGGGATCGACGACGGCGTCGGCTTCCGCGACATCGGCACCGAGCCGCCTTTCGACGCGATTGCGGTCGGCGGGTCGCTCACGCTGTGCGACGACGTACCGGTGGAGGGCTGCTGGATCCGCCAGGTCGCCGACGAGACCGGCCTATCCATCGCCACCCTGGGGGTCAACGGCTACTCGACGACGGCCGCCGCACGCATGCTCGAGATGTTCGGGCCGAGGTTCGCTCCCGGGCTGGTGATCGCCGAGATCTTCCCCAACGATTTCAAGGACGACGTCGTCTTCGACGAATGGACGCGCAGCGGCAGCGACAACTATTGGCTGTGGGCGGCGGAGCTCCGCGGGCGCGGCCCGGTCGCCCGCTGGCTCGGGTCGCACTCGATTCTGTATCGCGCCGTCGACGGCTTGCGCCGTGCCTGGGGACGGCGG
>CALJUJ010000640.1 GCA_937975525.1 uncultured bacterium | reverse complement strand
CGCCGGACCACCTCGACCTCGTGGTGGCAGAAGGCGGGCACCAGGACGATGTCCGCTTCGATCGGCCGCGAGCGCAGAAGCTTGCGCATTCGCCAGCGACGCTTGAACGGCGAGCTCGGTTGCACCCGCGCATGGTCGACGACGACTCCGTTGGCCTCGAGTCCGCGAACGATCACGTCGATACGCGTGTACTCGGGCTTGTAGGCGCCGGCCAGGCAAACCCGCAGGCGGCTTCGCGCTGTGCCCGCAAGGCTCATCGTCTGACTCCCGCGCACGGCACGGTGCAAGCCCGACCGCTCGTCGCCCCACCGTAGGTGGCACCACCTGCGAAGATCCCATGCGTGGCGGGACTCTCTGGGTAGGGGTAAACTGGCATCGAGCTTCCGCGCCTGGTGCTCGCTCGACGTACACCAGCTCCCGGAAGCACGGCAACCCGATCGGCTCCCCGCTTGCCGATGCGCACAGGGGGCTCGAAACGGAGGGTGAACGATGTTCGAGAACTTCTTGCGCATGGCGAGCTTGGCCGCATTTGTCGCCTCGGCCTCGGCATGCAACGACCCCAACTCCGGCGTCGACGCCGACGCGCGCCAAGCATGGACGCCGACCTACACGGTGGCTCGCGGCGACGACGTGTGGCTAGGGGGCACCCCGGACGCTGCCGCGCTCGCGGCGGCGCGGGCGAACGGCGTCCGTGTTGCCGTCGATCTCCGCGGCCATGAGGAGAAATCCGGCAGCGTCGCGTCCGAGACGGCGCGCCTGGGCATCACCCTCCATTCAGTCCCGTTCAAGCGCGGCGAGCCCTTCACGGCAGAGGCGGTGGACGCCGTCGCCGCCGTCGTAGCCGGTGCGGAGGCGAGCGAAGTGCTCGTCTTCTGCGCCAGCGGTCAACGGGCGGCGGCGTGGTGGGCGGCGCAACTGATCCGGCACCACGACGTCGACCGGGAGCGAGCGCTCGCTCGCGCGAAGCGGGCCGGCCTGAGCCACGCACCGACGTTCGCAGCGTTGGAGGAGTTCGCGCGCGAAGAGGATGCTCGGCGCGAAGCACGAGGGCTCGCCGAGGCCTTGACCGCGACACTCATGAAGAAGCTCGGCGCGGCTCTCGATCAAGGCGGGGTCGAATCGGCCGCTCGCGTGTGTGCTGGCTCTGCTGCGGACATCGCCGCGGCGTCGAGCAATCGCAAAGGCGTCGTGGTGCGCCGCACGGCGCTGCGGTGGCGCAACCCAGACAACCGGCCCAATTCCGAGGAAGAACGCTGGCTGACCGAGGCAGAAGCGGCAATCGCTGCGGGCCGGCCCGTGGCGCCGACGTATCGAATCGAACGTACCGCTGGTGCCCCGAAAACTCTCCAGTACTTGAGCCCCATCGTGTTTCCGGGCGGGCTGTGCTCGCAGTGCCACGGAACGGCCGACGAGATCCCAGCCGGCGTGCAGGCTTTTCTCGAGGAACGCTACCCAGAGGACCGGGCGACCGGTTTTCTCCCGGGGGAGCTGCGCGGCGCGATCAGCATCACCTTGCCGCTGGAGTGACCTCGTCCTCTTTCAAGGAGGCCGCGTAGTCGGCAAGCACCTCGGCGGCATGCTCGGATGGGCTCACTTCCGTGTATGCCTTGATGACGTTGCCGTCGGGGCCGACCAAGTACGAGATACGTCGCGCGTAGCCTTGTTGCGCGGACGTCGCCGCACCGACCGCCATGGCGAGTTGCTTGTCCAGGTCCGACAACAGCAGAAACTGGAACGACTCCGCTTCGACGAAAGCACGGTTCTCCTTCGGTGGATCGA
>CALJUJ010000639.1 GCA_937975525.1 uncultured bacterium | reverse complement strand
AAGCGAACATAGACCCCGAGTCGCACGCCAAAAAACACACGCACAAAGACGCTAACGCGCACGGTGACTTCGACGCCGACGATCACGCGGACGCCGACACAGACCGCGACGCCGACGGCGACGTCCACGCTCGCGCCTGGCCCCAACATCACGTACTTCGGCCTCGCCCGTGCCGACAACACGCTGGTCGCGCCTGCCGGCGAGACGGCAGAGGGTATCACCATCTACGAGCGGCCGTTTGGAGCCGGGTTCCTCGTCGTCGTCGAGGCCCGTGCGGGGCTCGGCGGCGCGGCGCTCGGCCGTTGCAACACGTCGTACAACGCCAACGATCCAGGGGCGCGGCCGGACATTCAGATTCTCGCGAGTCGCGACCTCGGCGCCGGCGACCCCGCCGTGTGCGACGCGCCGTTGCCGGCGCGCCAGACGTTGGGGGCGAGTTGCGGTGAGGCGCCGCCGGCGGTCGAGTCGGATGGCGGCATCCCCGCGATCGAGCCGCCGAACTACGACCTGGCGTCGCAAGCCGTCGCCGACGCGATCAACGATTTCGGCTGCCGCATGGCCTACAACTCCGTCGACTCGCCGTGCACGCTGAGCTCCTTCGGCAACCCGCGCTACGCGTCGCCGCAGAGCCAGGGGCAGTTCTGCACCGAGGGGGTGCTCAGCGCCGGCGACGTCATCTTCCCGTCCGGGGATACCGTGCTCACCGCGCGCTGGCGCGATTCCGCCAACGTGCTCGGCCCGCCCAGGCAGATCATCGTGCGGATCCCGTGAATTTCGCAGCGCGCCGATCGTTGCTAGCCTCGAAGCCAACGCATGCGAAGGAGACCGTGATGAGAATGACCGCACGCACCGCAATCACCTGGGCGTTCCTCGCCGTCTGCGCCCCGATCGCACCGGTGTCGGCCCAGTCGGGCCCGGTGATTCTCGATCTCGGCCCGGTCGAGCCCACTCCGGCCCCGACGCCGCGCGACGCGGATAAACTGCGGCTGGTGTCGACCGTGACGGTGCAGAACAACGCCGAAGGCGAGAGCGTGATCTCCTTCGAGGTGCAGGACGTCGCGGACGAAGGCGACGATCGCATTCGTCCGATCGCCTTCAAGACCTACTCGCTCGCAGCCGAAGGCATCCGCGAGGCACCGCCGGAGGCGCGACCGCTCGGCCGGCGCATCGTCGAGATGATCCGAGATATCGAGCGCGAGATGCTGGAGTACGCCGAGATCGCCGGGCCGCCGAAGGAGCGCAAGCCCCTCGTCGAGTGATCGCGCTCGGCTCGGTTGCCGGATCGGGCCCCTTTTCTCGCGCAAGTCTTCCTCCACGGGAGCCGAGCCCGTAGGATCGTCGCAGCCGACGGGAGGAAAGCATGATCATCGTTTTGGGAGAGGTCGTCGTCGAGGCGGGCGCCGTCGAGCATGTCCGCGAGGCGCTCGTCGAGATGCAGTCCGCAACCCGCAAGGAAGCCGGCTGCGCCTCCTACTCGTTCGCCGTCGAGGTGGGCGATTCGACCCGCATCCACATCGCCGAGCGCTGGGAGTCGATGCAGGCCCTGGAGGCGCACTTCGCGTCGCCGCACATGGCCGCCTTCGGCGCCGCCGTCGTCGCCGTCCAACCGAAGTCGATGGACGTGAAAGCGTACGAGGTCGCCGGCGAGGTCGCGCTTCCCGGCTGAGGCCCGACCGACGATGGGTCGACACGGACGGGAACGCGACACGTTCCGGCTCTGGCGGGGTGCTCTCGGCTGGTGGCATCTCGCCCTCAACGGGGTGCTCGTGGCGGCGGGGGTGTTCTACGCCGTGACGTGGTCGCCGCGCGCGCTGTTGCTCGTCGTCGGCGTAGCGGTCGCCTTCCTTCCGTTCTCCACGGCGCGCTTGTGGCTCGAGCATGCGCTGCGCGAGCACTTCGATGCGCCCCGTCTGCTGCCGCTCTTCAGTGGCGTCGCGATGCTCGCGGACGCGCTGATGGTGGGTCAGATCCTCACCTCGCGGACGCTGCCAGCGGAGCCACTCCTGCACGGCCCGTCGCTCACCTGGGTCGGACCGGTCTGGTTCAGCACGTTCGCGATCCTGGCGATCGCGCTGGGCGTGCACCGCTACCTGATCGCACCGCTGCGCCGGCGCTTCGCACGGATGCGGCCAGCGACCGCCGTGGACCAGGGCCGCCGCCAGTTTCTGCGACAGGCGACCGTGTTCGGCGCGGGCGCACCCTTCGCCGCGTCGGTATCCGGAGCCAACATCTCCTACGATTTCCGACTCGAGCAGTACGACGTGGAGGTTCCCGGGTGGCCGCGGGGGCTCGACGGGCTGCGGGTTGCACACCTTTCGGACATCCACGTCGGCGGCTCCATGGATCGACCACGTTTGCAACGGGTCGCCGCGCTGACCAACGAAGCGCGACCCGATCTGGTCCTGCACACCGGGGATTTCTTGACCCACCGCGATGGAGATTTCGACGCACCGCTCTACGAAGCGCTGTCGACCATCCGCGCCCCGCACGGGCAGTGGGCATGCCTCGGCAACCACGACTTCGACGACCCGCGTCGCCTGGTGCGCAAGCTCCACGGGGCCGGTGTGCGTACGTTGCGCAACCGTCTAGCCACCGTCTTCATCGACGGACACGAAGTCGAGATCGCGGGGATCGACTACGCTTTCGGACGCTTCCAGTGGGAAGAAATCTACGCCCGCATCGTGGCGAGTTGGGGACCGCGCCGGCCCGTTCCCCGGTTGCTGTTGAACCACGATCCGACGGCCTTTGCGGCGTTGCCCGAGGGCTGTGCCGATCTGGTGTTGTCCGGGCACACGCACGGCGGTCAGATCGGGGTGCAGCTCGGCACCGGCAACGCCGTCACCCTCGTGGGCCTGGTGGGCGTCCCCGATCAGGGTGTCTTCAACCGCGGCGAGATGCGCCTCTTCGTCACGCGCTGTGTCGGCTTCTACGGCTATCCGATGCGGATCGGCATCCCCCCGGAAGTGGCGCTGCTGCGGATCCGCGGCAGCGGGAGCGGCGCCCGCGCGGCCTGAGGCCAGCTCGGCGTCAGCCGCGCAGCCTGTCGAGCTCTCCGCCGTCGAGCCAGATTCCGTGACACTCCAGGCAGGTGTCGACGACGACCTCGGCGTTGGTGGCGCTGTGCATGCGCGTCATGCGTACGCGGTCGCGCGGGCAGTCGCCCATGTGGTCGTCGCGCTCGGCGTTGCTGCGGCCGCCGCCGAGCGGCCGTAGCTCGACGCCGCTCAGGCGTAGTACCTGCGGTAGCTCGCGCTCGTCGAACCAGATGCCGGCGCACGCCGGGCAGCGGTCGACGGTGACGTCGCGCACGGTCGTCGGCTGCAGATCCTTGCCTTGGCATTTCGGGCAATTCATACGCCTCCCCTAGACCCGCCGCGGGCCTGCGGCAACCCGGCCGCGGGTTGCGCTTGTCGGTGACGCCGGCCTCGACTAAGCCGAACGTGTGGGACGCAAGCACGACGGCGGCTGGACGCGCGGTGCCTCGGAGCACCTCTACCGCAGCAAGTGGTTCAATCTAAGGCGCGACGAGGTCGTGCTGCCGAGCGGTGAAGGGATTCAGTACACGGTCGTCGAGCATCCGGGCTATGCGATGGTCGTCCCTTTGCTCGACGATGGTCGGGTGCTGCTCGAGCACGTGTACCGCTACACGATCCAGGAGACGAGCCTGGAGTGTCCTTCGGGTGGACTCGACGGAGAGGCGCCCGACGTGGCGGCGCGGCGAGAGCTCGAGGAAGAGACCGGTTGGGTCGCCGGACGGATGGAGCCGCTCGGGGCGTTCTACGGCAGCAACGGTATCAGCGACGAGAGGTTTCACGTCTTTCTGGCGACCGGCCTGGCGCCGACCGGAACGATGCAGCGCGAGGCGACGGAGCAGATCGAGATCTCGTTCGTCGACTTCGACGCCGCCGTGGCGCGCGCCCTCGACGGAGGCATCAGCGATGCGCCGAGCGCGTTCTCGCTGATCCTCGCCTGGCGCCGCCTGCAAAGCCGCTGATCAGCTGCCGAAGGTGTCGGCGAACAGTTTCTCGATCGCCGCGTGCCCGTTCTTCTCCAGATGGCGGGTCCCCATGCCGGTGAAGTGCACGTGCTGGATTGCCGGGGCCGGCGTCTCGTCCCAGCTGCTGCCGGTCCACCGCGACCAGGTGCCGAGCTCCTGGTCGAACACGTAGAGTGGCTTGTTGCAGATCTTGCCGAACTCGGCCCCCCAGCCGGTGCCTCCCTTCACGGTGCCGTCGTCGAGGATCTTGCCGATCACGAAGATCTCCTGGGCGTTGTTGACCTGGTGCCAGATCGTCTGCAGGACCCGGCGGAAGTAGGTCGTGCGCGGGAAGTGGCGGTGCAGCAGCTTGCCGACGTACTCGAGGCTCACGTCGCCCTGCTGCAGCTCCTCGTGGTTGAGCGTGCGCACCCCGCGGGTTCGCTCGATGTGGTGGCCGTCGAAGGTGAAATTGACCTCCTCGACGCCGTAGCGCTCGGCCGTCTCGCCGAAGGCCGCCTCGGCGCCGCGCAATCCACCACTGAAGAGAACACATTCTTTCGCGTTCATCCGCGCACTCCTGCCCGAGAATGGGAATCCCATGCATAGCCAACGCGACCGGGCGATGGCAACGCCCTCTCAGGCGCCGACCCACGCCAGGTTGCGGGCGATCACGGCGCGCGCACCGGAGCGCGCGCAGGTGCCGTGGGCGATGATCAGCTGCTCCGGCTCCCAGGCCAGCACGCGCCGTAGCGCCGTGCGCGTGGGTTGGCGCCGGAAGAAGGTCAGGCGCCATTCGCGCGGCGTGCTGCCGGCGGCGCCGACGAGACCGTCGGCACGCATCAACCAGGCGCGCCACCCCGACAGGTTCGCCGCATCGTTGCGATGGATGAGGTCGGCGAACATCGCCGTCGGCGAAGAACCATGAAAAACGCCCACTTCTTTCATCGCCCAGCTGCCGTGGAAAATCGCCTGGTCGATCTCTCCCGACCAAGCGGCAGGAGCGGTGTCGCCGAGCTCGGCGTCGAACGAGAGGTCGCGCCGCCGCTGTGCCAGGCCGGGCGCGGCATGGAGTTGCGCTTGCGGCCAGGCGTCGCGCCATGCCTGGAGGAAGAGATGGTGGATCTTGTTCGGCGCCACCAGGTGCCGCACCGGCCCGAGCGCGTCGACGGCGCGGTGCAGGTCGTCGCTCAACGCGATCGGCGACCAGACCCACAGGTCGCCGTTGGTGAGCTGCGCCACGACCACCCGCGTCGGGTAGGGAATTCCGAGGAAGGGTACCGTCGGGCCGTCGCCGATCCAAAGGCGCTCACCAAAGCTCTCGAGCATCGTTGCGTCCGTGCGCAGCGAGTCTCGGCGATCGCACTTCTCGCCGCAAGGCGATTTCGACTTGCGAACGAAGCCCCTTCGCGTGCACCCTGGCGCCTGCAACCGTGTTCCGGACCCGAGGGAGGAAATGACGATGAGTCTGCGCGACGTGGTCGATGCGATGGCCAGGGCGCTGGAAAGCCCGACCGACGGTGCCTTCCGCCAGGTGGGATCCCTTCTCGCCGACGCCAAGGCGGCGGTGCGCGAGGCGCTCCAGGGTCGGACGGCTCCGCAGGTGGCGGCCATCATCAAGAAGCTGAAGGCCGATCAGGAGATCACCAGCCAGGACATCGCCCTCATCCGCCTCTGGGTCGTCGGCGATGCCGAGGGCTACGTGGAGGCCGAGAACGATTTCCAGAACTGGCTCCAGGAGTACGCCCGTCTGCGCGAGGCCTTCGGCCGCTATGCCGACGGAGAATGGAGCACCGACGACATGGTGCGGCTGCAGGGGCTCATCGAGGACTCCGTGCGCGTGAGCTTCGATCTCGCCAACTACCTAGAGAAAAAGGAGAGGGTCGAGAACTTCGATCAGACGACGCGCGATCCCAAGTCGATCAACAAAGAAGTGCTCGCCGCCTTGCTGAGCCGCAAGCTCCAGTCGGACAAGGCCTGACGTCGATCAATCACTGCGGCGGATCGCGAAACCGACGGCGACGATCATCGCTGCTCCGCCGAGCCATGCGCGCGGCGACATCGATTCGCCCAGAAACAGCGCTTCGCAGGCGGTGGCGCTGATCACGCTGGTGGCCGCCGCCAGGCTGCCCAGGCTCGCCGACGTGTAGCCGAGGCCGTGGTGCACGAGCCACTGGCTGGCGACCGAGGTCAGCACCACCCCGGCCAGCGGTAGCCACATCGCCGAGCTCGGCTGCGGCGGCGTGGCCAGCCAGAAGGGCAGGGCGACGATTGCGCCGATGCCCATGAAGTATGTCGTGATCAGCCACGCGTCTTCGCTCGAACGCAAGTGGCGCGCCGTCGTCAGCGCCGCCCCCGCAAGCAGCGAGGCGCCGATCGCACAGGCGGCGCCGAGCACCGCGAGCGGCGACAACCCCGCCCCCGGCCCAATCACCAGGAACAGGCCGACCAGCTCCAGGCCCAAGGCCAGCACCAACGCCGTCGTCAAGCGCTCGCGCAGGAAGACCACCGCAATCAGTGCGGTCGAGACCGGATAGGTGCAGTGCAGCATCGTCGCCATGCCCGCACCCGACCATTGGATGGCGGTGTAGTACAGAAGGATCGAGCTGGTCCCGAATAGGGCCCGCGCCAGCAACCAGCGCAGATTGCCCGCCCGCGGACGGAGTCGCCCGGGCGTGTTCGCGAGGAGCAACAGCAAGAACGAGCCGAAGAAGCGGACGAACGCGATCTGCGGTCCCGACAGCTCGCGCGACGCTACGCGTACGCACGACGCCATGACGCCGATCAACAGCGCAGCGAGCAGAATCGATCCGACGCCGCGGACCAGGCGTTCGCGGCGGGCGGCATCGGTGTCGGCGGAGGCGAGCATGGTCGCCAAGTTCGCACACGCGGGTTCCTGGTCAATCGCGACGTTTCCACGAGGTTGCGCGGCCATTCCCGGCGTGGCGCTTCCTTCGCCCCGGCGCCGGCGCTAGCTGTGTGTAGGAGGTGCTGCGATGAAGCTGTACACGTTCCCGGTCGCACCCAACCCCACGAAGGTGGCGTTGTATCTCGCCGAGAAGCGCCTCGCCGGCGCCGATCTCGGCATCGAGTCGGTGTTCGTCGACCTCACCAAGGGCGAGCAGCGCGCCGCCGCCCACGCCGCCCGCAACCCACTGCAGCGGCTTCCCGTCCTCGAGCTCGACGATGGCTCCCATCTCACCGAGTCGCTGGCGATCATCGAGTACCTCGAGGAACGCGTGCCGCGCCCGAGCCTCTGGGGCGATGATCCGGAAGAGCGGGCGCGCGCGAGAGAAGTGGAGCGGATCGCCGACACCGGCGTGCTCGGCCCGATCGCACGGATCGTCCACGCCACCCGCTCGCCGCTGGGATTGCCGCCCCAGCCGGCCATCGCCGCAGCGGCGCAGGCACCCCTGGAGGCAGCGCTCGGCGTGCTCGACGCACGCCTCGGCGACGGTCGCCCGTTCCTCGCGGGCGAGCGCGCCAGCGTTGCCGATTGCACCCTGGCAGCGGCTCTCCAGTTCGGCCGCTTCGCGGGCGTCGAGCCGCTCGCCGACTACCGCCGAGTCGCCTCGTGGGATACCGCCTACCGCGCACGGCCGTGCGCCCAGGAAGTCCTCGTCGCCTGAGGACCATCGGCGCCCGCTGCAGCAAAATCGCAAATCGTTCCATCTTTCCTCCCGGTGGGGCACGATGCCCCGGGGAGCGAGACGGAGACGAGCCACCACGCGATGCGGTCGGACGGCGAGAATACCCAAGCAGCGCGGGAACTGATCGCGCGCTGCCTCGAAGGCGACGCCGCATCCGCACGTGCGTTCCAGGAACGCTACGGTGAGCTCGTCTACGGCTACCCGATGCGCGTCTTCCGGACCCCGCCGGAGGAGGCCGGCGACTTCTACGTCTTCGCCTTCGACGGTGGGCGGATCTTCCGGCGACTGCGCACGTTCGAGGGCCGGGCGCCCTTGCGCGCTTACCTCCTCGGATTCGTGCTCGACGATCTCGTGCTCGAGTGGAAACGAAGCGAGCGCTCGATCGAGACCGTATCCATCGACGAGGTGCGTGAGATGCCCGCGAAGAATACCAACGAACCCGATGACCCGCCGACGGCGACGACGGACGGCCCGCCGCTCGACGAGATCCTCGGCGACCTCGAGCCGTCGAAGCGAGTCGTCTTCAAGCTGCTGCACGCAGAGGACTGCGAGCTCGACGCCGCCGACGTCCGCCACATCGCCGAGGTGTCCAGCAAGAGCGTGCCCACGGTGCTCGCCGCCGTGGACCGCCTGCGCGCCAATATCCGCGACCGCGAAGCAGCCGCCCGCGAGATCGAGGACAACGCGGAGTCGGTTCAAGCCTGGATCCAGCTCTACGAACGCCGGCTCGCCTGCGTCGCCGACGAGCTCGGCGACGTGCCGCCGCGGTCGACGAAGGCCGAGAAGCTCCGCAGCGAGAAAGCAGAGCTCGAGCGCAAGCTGGTCAAGCGCCGCCGCCAGCGCAGCCGGCTCGTCGATCAGGTGCAGCGGCGCAAGACGACGGCCCCGTACAAGGAGATCGCCTCCGTGCTGGCGACCACCGTCGGCAACGTCGGCTCGCAGATCGCACGGCTGCGCGAGCAGCTCGCCGGATCGCTACGGCGAAGCCGTGTCGAAGATGACCCCGGAAAGGATGGGAGCGCCAATGGTGTCCACAGTCCGTCACTCTGAAGTGGGACGCTGCCCCAGCGACGAGCGCCTGCTCGCCTACCTGCTGGCCGCGAGCCCGTCGCTGGGCGACGGCCGCGCCGCCGACGACGGGGTGCACGCCACCGTCGCCGCCCACGTCGCCACCTGCGATCGATGCGTGGTTCAGCTGCGTTCGGCGCATGCACGTCTGCAGCTCGATGAATCGGCAGACGCCCCCGTGCCGAGCCGCGTCGCCGCCCGTGTGGCCCCGCCGCGTCCGCGGCGATTCGCCGCCTGGATGGAATGGCTGCGCGAAGCGGTGCCGATGCCGGTGCTGGTACCGGTCGCCGCCGTGCTCGCCGTGTTCGTGTTCGCCGGCGTTCCCGATCGTCCCGCCGGTGTCGAGCCGGAAGAGCGCACGCGCGACGTGACCCTGCGCCAGCCGGCACGTGTGACGGCGGCAGCGGCGATCGTACGCCGTTCACCGGAGAGCGGATCGGAATCGCTCGCCGAGCTCGCGCGCGGCGACGGCGTTCTCCTGATGGGCGAGCGGGGTGGCTGGTACCAAGTCGAGCTGGACGATGGTACGGCCGGGTGGATGCCGAGGACCGCTTTCGAGTGAAATGCACCGAGTGCGAACAGAGCTCGTCGCCGTTGCGCTGATCTTCCTCGGCGTCGGCAGCGCTTGGGCGCAAGCCGAGACCGAACCGGCTTCGTCGTTGCTGCGCTGCGGTATGACGGCGACGGGCCGCCTGGCGGCCGGCGCGACGCGCACGTTCGTCTTCGATGCCTTGCCTGGTGAATTGCTCGCGATCGAAGCGATCGACATCGACGGCGAGGCCGGCTTGCTCCAGGTGCGGGTCGACGGACCCGGCCTACGCCTGAGCACCTGCACCGGACGCATCGAGCCGTCGAACGATCGGCCCGGATTCGCCGGGCTCGAAGGCGGTCGCTACACGCTGCGCGTCGGCGATTGCTTCGGCGACGACCCGGTCGCCTTCGCCGTCACCCTCAGTCTCGTTTCCGACTCCCGGCGCAACTGCGGGTCGCTGTTGCCCTGCGGCGGGGCGGTGGAGGGCGAGCTGTCGAGCCCGGGTGAGGTCGACGGGCTGCGCTTCTCGGCGCGCCAGGGAGACCGGATCGATCTTCGTTTCGAAGACGCCATCGACGTGCGTGGCGGGCTCGAGGAGCGCATCTTCGATCCCGATGGTCTTCCGGTGCAGGAAAACGTCGCCCGTCCGTGCGTCCCCGCGCGCCGCTTCCAGGCCGCGAAGACGGGGACCTACACCGTACTGCTCAACACCTGCATCGGTCTCGGCACGGGCGGCTACCGCGTTCGTTGGGACTCCGGCACCTGTCCGCCGGTGACCCTGCGCGGAATCCACTCGGGTGGCGGACCGATCCAGGTGACGCTCGCGGCCGACGGCGGGCGCGTCGAGCGCATCGCCGTCGCCGGCGCTGCGTGCGGCCTCGCCGCGTTCCCCGAGTTCGTCGTCCCGGCTGATGCCGTCGTGCAGCAAGGCCGTTTCGCCACCTCGAGGGCTGCCGCCATCGACGGCGATCCTCAGCTCGCGCTCCGCGTCGATGCCGACGGAGCCCTCGTCGACCTCGACGCAGATGGTCGTCTCGACCAAGCCGTCGGCGGGCTCTCGATCGTCTCTCGAGCCGCGCGCTGCAACTTCCAGTGGGCTGCCTCCGCGCTCGGCGACGACGATGGCGATGGTTGGAGCGACCGCGCCGAGAGGGCCGCGGGGGCCGATCCGAACGATCCCGCGAGCCAGCCGGAAGCGGCGGACGTGCCGACGACTCGCCTGCTCGGCCCCGGGGTGTGCCGCGACTTCGCCGACAACGACGGTGACTCCGCGATCGACGCCGCCGATGCCGGATGTCAGCCTCTACCGTCACCGCCGCAGGAGACGCGGCCCATCGTCTACGCCGGCCGCCACGCGGACGGCGGTGCCTTCTGGATCGATCTCTCGGCCGACGGGACGCGTGTCGACCGCATTGCCGCGAGCGGGCTGCCGTGTCTGCCGGCGACCGACGAGCCGGTTTCCTTGGCGGCAGACGCTGCGATCGACGCGACAGGCCGCTTCGTGGCGACCTCGGAGCCGGGTCGCCGCCTCGCCGTCGAAGGGGTGTTTCTCGACGGCGTCGGCGATGGC
>CALJUJ010000638.1 GCA_937975525.1 uncultured bacterium | reverse complement strand
TCGGCCCGGCTTCGGGTATCCTCTGCCCAGCGTCCGTCACCCTTCCCACTCCCGAGTCGTCTCGGGCGATGACCGGGTGTTGCACGATCGCTGGTTCCGCGATTGCAGTTCCGTTAAACATGGACGTCGTCGTTTCCACGCTGTCCTCCCTCGTGGCTTCGCACGAGGGGCAGCTCACGCTGCGTGTTGTCGCGGCCATCGCCGCAGCGGCGTTGTTGGGCTTCGAGCGCGAGAAGCGCGGCAAGGCCGCCGGCCTGCGTACTCACATCCTCGTCGGGCTGGGCGCGGCGACGTTCACGATGGTTGCGCTCGAGGTCGAGGCCGCCGTGGGGGGCGTGGTGGATCCGACGCGCGCTCTGCAGGGAGTCGTCGGCGGCATTGGCTTCCTCGGGGCCGGCCAGATCGTGCAAGCGCGTGGTGACATCCGCGGTATCACGACCGCGGCCGGCATCTGGCTCACGGGAGGTGTCGGCGTGGCGTGCGGCGCGGGCGAGTTCTTCATCGCCGGACTGGCGTCGGGTGCGGGCTTCCTCACGTATTCGGTGATCGCCCGGCTCGAGCGTGAAGCCATCGGCGGAGACGACGAGACACAGTAGCTACGGAAGCTCGCGCCTACCGCTGTAGCGGCCGCCGTCCCGGCGGCAGGTGGGGAGGCAGGCCCGACCCCGCGGAGACGGCGGGCGTCACAGAGGACCCGACGCAGCCCGCGCCGCAGTGGGGGTGGCGGGCGCGGTTGGCTCGTCCTAGGCTTGCTTCATACTCACTACGGAACGACCAACCGGATCGAAGACGACCGAGGAGGGAACATGGCGAGCGACCAGTATCACGAACCCGTCGAGCTGCTGTCCGAGCAGACGCGCAACATGCACCGTGCCATCGTCACGCTCATCGAGGAGCTCGAGGCCGTCGATTGGTACCAGCAGCGCGCCGATGCCTGCACCGACCCGGCACTCACCAAAGTGCTCATTCACAACAAGAACGAGGAGATCGAGCACGCCTGCATGACCCTGGAGTGGCTGCGGCGCAACTCGCCCGAGTTCGACGCGGAGCTACGCACCTACCTGTTCGGCGAGGGCGAGATCACCGAGATGGAAGAAAGCGCCACGGGCGGCGCCGAGAGCATCGGCGCGCCGACGCTCGGTATCGGCGGCCTGAAGAAGGAGGACTGACGCCATGGACATCCTCAAACGAGAAATCGCTCCGATCGTTCCCGCTGCCTGGGCGGAGATCGACGACGAAGCCCGCCGCGTCCTGCGCCCGGAGCTCGCCGGACGCCACGTCGTCGACGTCGACGGCCCCCACGGCTGGGACTTCGCCGCCATCAACACCGGCAAGCTCGAGCTGCTCGACGAAGAGCCTCAGCCCGGGGTCCACGTCGGCCTGCGCGTGGTGCGACCGTTGATCGAGGTGCGCACGCCGTTCGTCCTCGATCTGCTGGAGCTCGACACGGCGGCGCGCGGCGCGCCCGACATCGAGCTGCAGCCGGTCGTCGATGCGGCCCTGCGGATGGCGCGCTTCGAGGACGGCGTGCTGTTCAATGGCTACGCTCCCGCCGGTGTGACCGGCATCATCGCCGGCTCGCCGCACGAGCCGATTTCGATCCCTGCGGCCGACCGCTACCCGCACGCCATCGCCGCGGCGCGCGAGCGGCTGTACCGCGCCGGCGTCGACGGGCCCTACGCACTCGTGCTCAGCCCCGAGTGCGACGAAGAGCTGTCGCAGGCGACCGACGACGGCTACCCGATCCGCAAGTTGATCGATCGGCAGCTGATCGACGGGCCGCTGGTGCGCAGCCAGGCGATCGATGGCGCGGTGCTGATCTCGCGCCGCGGCGGCGATTTTTCGCTGACGATCGGCCAGGATCTGTCCATCGGCTACGCCTCCCACGACCGTGATCGAGTCGAGCTCTATCTGACCGAGTCGCTGACGGTGCAGACGCTCGAGCCGGCGGCGGCGATTCACCTGACCCGCAGCGCCAAGGGCAAGAAGCGCTGAGCCGAGCGGGGCTGTAACGGCTACCGCCGTAGCGTTCGCCGCCTCGGTGGCTGCGGGCGGATCCACGCTTCTCGCCTGCCGCCGAGGCGGCGCACGCTACGACGATGCGCCCGATTCCCGCTTCAATTCCCGGTTCCGATCGAGATCTTGACCTCGCGGGCGCCGTGCGGCTCGACGTTGTCCGCGTGGCTGGCGACACACGCGTCGTGGCCGCAGGCGCAAGCGCCGGGC
>CALJUJ010000637.1 GCA_937975525.1 uncultured bacterium | reverse complement strand
GACACGACCGCAACAGGGCGATCCACTGTGCGGCGTCGGCGGGAGTCTCCTGCGGCGAAACGGTTTCCCCGAGGCGGTGGTGCTTGATGTCGGCGACGCGAGCCGTTTGCGCCGCACGCTCGAGCGCAAAGCCGAGACGCATGAAGTCGAACGGCTCCTCGTGAAGCATGGTGTTCAGGGTCACTCCATGGAAGAGCAGGAAACGCTCCCGCAGCGAGGCGTAGAAGGCCGGCGCGTCGCGATCGTAGAGCTTGCGCGTGTCACCGGTGCCGAGCCACGTCCAGGTGTGGTTGACGGTTTCCCACATCTCGAGGCTGATCGTCTCGCGCACGCGGCGCGCGTTCTCACGTGCCTGGCGAAGCGAGGTGGCGACCGAGCACGGGTTGTCTTCGTCCCATGTCAGGAACTCGCGAACCTTGTCGCCGTCGGCCAGCGCGCGGCGACCGTGCTTGGCCAGGAACTCGGACTCGACGCTGGTGGCGAGGAGCAGTGGTCGCCACTGCTCCGATTCAGGCAGCGCCACGTCGAGGTTGAGCGCCTGGTTGACGTCGGTCAAGCGGGTCACGGTATCCGCTCGCTCGAGCGAGCGGCTCATCCAGAAGCAGTTGTCGGCGACCCGCGAAATCATTTGCCTTGTGCCTCCAGCACCCACGTGTCCTTCGAGCCACCACCCTGGCTGGAGTTGACCACGTAGGACCCGCGCCGGAGAGCCACGCGCGTGAGTCCACCGGGAAGCACCCACGAATCGAACCCGGCGACGTCGTACGGTCGCCAGGCGCCTCGCCGTGCCGCACGCTTGCCGGAGATCCACGTCGGACACGTCGACAGCTCGACGAGCGGTTGAGCGATGAAGTTGCGCGGGTTGTCGGCGATCTTGCGAGCGAACTCCGAGCACTCGCGTTTCGTCGCCTTGGGCCCGACGATCATGCCGTAGCCGCCCGCTTCATTGACCGATTTGACGACCAGCTTGTCGACGTTCTCGACGACGTAGGCGAGGTCGGCCTTCTTGGCGCAAATGTACGTGGGCACCGGACCGAGGATCGGTTCTTCCGACAGATAGAACCGGATCATGTCGGGTACGTAGGGGTAGATTGCCTTGTCGTCGGCGATTCCGTTCCCCACGGCGTTGGCGAGCGTCACCCGCCCCTTGGCGTACACCTCGAAGAGCCCCGGCACGCCGAGCATGCTGTCGGAACGAAAGACCTGCGGGTCCAGGAAGGGGTCGTCGAGGCGCCGGTAGATCACATCGACTTGGGTCGGCCCTTTCGTCGTGCGGGCATAGACACGGCCGCGGTTGACGAACAGGTCGCGCCCTTCGACGAGGTCGACCCCCATACGACGGGCGAGGAAGCTGTGCTCGAAGTAGGCGGAGTTGTACGCCCCGGGGGTCAGCACGACGGCGTGCGCGTTGCCGCCGCCAGGAGATGTCGCGGCGAGAGCTTCGCGGAGCTTCGTCGGATACTCGTCGACCGAGCGAGCGCGCGCGCGGCCGAAGATGTGCGGGTACACCTTCTTCAATGCCATGCGGTTCTCGAGAACGTACGATACCCCGGAGGGCGTCCGCACGTTGTCCTCGAGCACCAGGAACTCCCCATTCGGCGCCCGCACCAGGTCGATCCCCGCGATGTGGATGTAGATTCCCTTCGGCGGCTTTACGCCGACCGCCTGCGGGCAGAAGCCCTTCGCCCCGCGGATCATGTACCGGGGAACGATGCGCTCGCGAACGACCCGCTGGGCCCCGTAGATGTCCTCGAGGAAACAGTTGAGCGCAGTGACCCGCTGCTTCAGGCCACGGTCGACGGCATCCCACGCCGTCGCCGAGACGATCCGCGGCACGAGATCGAAGGGGAAGATCTTCTCGGTTCCTCTATCGTCGGAGTAGACCGCGAAGGTCACACCGCGCTTGAAGAACTCCGCGTCCGCCAGCTTGTGGCGCGCACGGAACTCACGCGTACCGAGGGCGTCCAGCAGCCCGACGACATCCGCAACCTCCGGGCGCGGCACGCCTTCCCTTTCGAAGAACTCGTCGAAGACACCGGCGGGCGGACGGTACGACTCAAACAGCGGCGCGCTGCCTGCGCCCGATGCTCTACGTGAGGCCACACCCTGCACGTACTCCGCCGGGCACGGGCCGTCAACGTGGCTGCGGAGCTTGCCGGCGGCGGAACGGATGCGCTAGGTCGCTGCGACCATACCGCCTTCGACGGAGGATTCATGACGACACCCCTGCGCGACCTGAAGCTGCTCGATCTTTCCCGGCAATTGCCGGGGCCGTTCTGCTCGATGATGCTCGCGGACCTTGGCGTCGACGTGCTGGTCGTCGCGTCGCCCAAGGACCCCATGGGGCTCGGGCTCCCCCTGGTCCAGCGCAACAAGCGGCACATGACGCTCAATCTGAAGCACGAGCGCGGCCGCGAGATCTTCGCCACGCTCGTCGCCGGAGCCGACATCGTGCTCGAGGGGTTTCGTCCCGGGGTGACGGCCCGGCTCGGCATCGACTACGACAGCGTCGCCAAGATCAACCCCCGCGTCGTCTACTGCTCGATCTCCGGCTACGGCCAGGACGGGCCCTACCGGGACAAGGTCGGGCACGATCTGAACTACCTCGGCTACGCCGGCGTCCTCGGCGTATCGGGCGCGGCCGGCGGGCCGCCACAGATCATGCCGGTACAGGTGGCGGACATCGGCGGCGGCGCTCTGATGGGCGTCGTCGGCATTCTCGCCGCGCTCGCAGCACGCGAGCACACCGGGCGGGGACAGCTCGTCGACATCTCGATGATGGACGGCAGCGTTCTCTGGAACGCGTTTCACCAGATCATGCTGTTGGCGACCGGCAGCGAGCCGCAACGCGGCCGCACACAGCTCACCGGCCACAACCCCTGCTACGCCGTCTACGAGACCAAGGACGGCAAGTACGTGACGGTCGGCGCGATCGAACCGCATTTCTGGGCCAACCTCTGCAACCACCTCGGCGTCCCCGAGCTGATCCCGGATCAGCTCGCCGAGGGCGATCGGCGCGAAGAGATCTTCGCAATTCTTCGCGAGAAGTTCCTCCAGAAGACCCGCGACGAGTGGGTCACGGAGCTCGAGCCCATCGACATCTGCTTTGCCCCCGTCCATACGGTGGGCGAGTCGCTACAGGATCCACAAGTGCAGGCCCGCGGCCTGGTTCACCAGCTCGCCGGC
>CALJUJ010000636.1 GCA_937975525.1 uncultured bacterium | reverse complement strand
ATCGACTTGCCACGAATCGCACACGGCGCCGGCGGCGGCGTCGAGGCGGTCGAGCATCTCGGCCGACACGATCCCGGGAGCGACGAAATCCTGCTCGAACCACGTCGCGTGTCGCAGGTAGCCGCTGCGGTCGCCGATGGTCGTGAAGCGCAGGTACTGAAGCTCGTAGACATAGCGTGCCAGCATGCGCCATGTGAGCTCGGGCGCGTATTCCCCGCGCAGCGGGCGAACGTTCTGGCGCACGTAGACTTCGCGCTCGATCGGATCGAGCCAGCGTTGGCCGAGCAGGTTGGCGCGCCAATCTTCCGAGCGTCGTAGGAAGATGTCGGCGAGCGCGCGACCGACGCCGCCGCTGGCGGCGGCCAGCGCCTGCTCGTCGCGGTGGGTGCGCCTGCGCAAGTGCGCGGGCGCGGCCGCGATGATCGCGTCGAAGATCGAAGCCAGTGTCTGGCATCGCGCGTCGAGCTCCGTCGCCGGGATCGCCAAAGGGACGAAGCCGCTGTCGACGGCTCGATGAGCCCACTCGTGTACGGTGCGTGCGGCGAGCATGGCGCGGGCGTAGGGAAGGGCGGGCAGGCGCAGTCGTTCGATGCCCGGCTCGTGTAGGTCGTAGGCGACATGCCCCGATTCTCGATGCAGGTAGACGTAGCCGCGCTGCTCCATCACCGGTGCGATGGGCGCCAGGTCGTCGACACCGCCGAGAGCGTCGAGGATCTGCCGCGTCTTGTGTGCGACGATGGCGAGATCCGACTGCAGGCTGCGGATGGCGTCTCCCGCTGCCGCACGTAGCTCGCCGCGCAGCGGCCCGAGGCGGTCGAACCGGTCGGGCGCCCAGACGACGCGTCGACGCCGAGCCGTGACCACCAACGGCGGCTTGTCGTCCGCAAGCCAGGCTTCCAGATCGCGGGTCGCCTGCTTGGCAGGCGTCTTCGCGCGTCGCTGATGTAGCGCGACGACGTCGCGTGCGACGTCACCCCAGGCCCGCACCAGCGCCGGCGGCCGATCTTCCTGGTCGCGGCGCACCGATAGCGCGCTGCCGGCGATCGGCCGGTGGCTGCCGCGCAGCATCGGTGGACGAAGCTCTGCGTGAGCGAGCGTTTGCAGCCACGGGATCGCGTCGGCGAGGAGCTGCAGCGCTGCGGCGTCGGGGCGCTGCGAGCGCGACACCGCCGACCGAAACGCGTCGATCTCGGCTTCGCTGCGATCGAACCAATAGGCGGCGTTGCGGAGGGCGGCCTCGGTCACTTCACCGGTGAGGGCCATGCGGTCACCGTGCACGAGAAGGTAGGCGACGAGCTCCGGATGGGAGAGCTGCGGGTCGAAGTCGATGTCGAAGAGCGTCCACGTGCTGGTGTTGAGCAGCTGCGCGTAGAGGTAGACCGAATCGGGGTCGCGGACGACGGCGATGTTGCGGCGGCGCGGCGCGGGCCAGTCGGAGGCGCGTCGCGCCAGGCCCTGGCTACGCTCCCAGTAGGTGCGAAAGCCGTGGTCGAGGATCTCGAACCGATCCGCGGGCCAGCAGCCTGCGTCACGCAGGCGCTGCGCGTGTGCGCTATCGAGTCCCGCGGGGCCGAGGTGTTCGGCAGCGACGAGAAGGACCCGCGGGTCGTGTGTCGCGAAGGCGAGGGCGATCTCGCTCGCGCCCGAGACCACGGTCAGAGAAAGCCCATCGAGAAGTTCGGCGTCAGCCAGTGGGTGTTCGGGTCGAGCCCGCCGTCGTCGGGCGGCAGGTAGACGCCGGCGTCGGCGACGCCGAACCATTGCTGCAGAATCGTGCCGTAGACGTCGCGGAAATCGGTCGAGCGAAAGGGATCGGCGGGATCCTGCGAGTACGGCGTGTTGCCCTGATTGTTGAGGGCGTCCTCGTTGATGTTCGGATGGCCCCCGTACACGCCGCCGTTCACGTTGCCGCCGATGACGAACATCGGTCCCTGGGTGCCGTGGTCGGTGCCGTCGTTCGAGTTCTGCGGAATGCGCCGGCTGAACTCCGACCAGACCATCAGGCAGACGCGGTCGGCGACACCCATGTCCTCCATGTCGTCGTAGAAGATCTCGAAGGCGTCGCTGAACTCCGCGAGCTTGCGGTTGTGGTTGGCGCCGACCGTACCCTGGTTGCTGTGCGTGTCGAAGCCGCCGAGGGAAAGTTGGAAGAAGCGGCTGTTGATCGCTCCGTTCTCGGTTCCGTGGATGTAGGCGGCGATGTCGCGCATGCGGCGCTTGGTGCCGGTCGAATCGGTCTCGTAGCGGGCGTTGAACGTGCCGCGTTGATCGACGTAGGTGTCGTACAGGTCGGGGTAGGTCTGCGTCGCCGTGAAGCTGGCGTCGCCGATGGCGCCGACGCGCTGCTTGAGGAACTGCTCCGAGCTCTTGGCGTTGCCGTAGAGACTCGCGAACACGGCGTCCTTCGCCGCATCGTCGCTCGGGTCGAAGCGGTCGCGCGGGAAGCCGAAGCGATCGAGTCGACTGATGCCGAGGACGCTGGTGGCCGTCTGGCGCAGCTCCGCGGCGATTCCCGAGGATGCGGTGACGGCCGGGATCTGGCCGGCGTTGTAGTTGTCGGCCAGGTAGCGGCCGACCCAGCCGTCGGCGCCGGGGGCGCCGAGCGGCTGCCCCGTCTGCCACTTGCGGCTCGACGCATCGTGGGACAGGTTCGGGCGCGGGTAGCCGCATCCCTGGAGGACGGCGAGCTTGCCGCGGTCGTAGAGGTTCTTGAACCCGGTCATGCCGGGGTGCAGCGCGAGCTCGGTCCCGGTGATCGGGTCGTCGTCGATCTGGGTCGCATCGAGGTCGCCGGGGGCGATGTTGAGCGTGTCGCGCGCCGCGTCGTATGCGCTTCGCAGGCCGGCGCTCATGATGGAGGGCATCGCCGGACCGTTGGCCTTGGGCAGGACGGTGTTGAGGCCGTCGTTGCCGCCGTTCAGGAAGAGCAGAACGAAGTAGCGGTCGTCGAGCGCCTGAGCGAGTGCCGGGTGCGCGAACGGGCTACGCCAGAGGCCGGGGCCGAGCAGCGTTCCTGCGGTGACGAGGCCGGTGCGCTGGAGGAACTGACGTCGCGAAATTGCCATGGATCACCTATCCTTCGCCGGGATCAGTAGAGTTGATACGCCGGCGACTGCAGCACCAGCGCGAACAGGCCGTTCAGCTTCGTGTTCCGCGTGTCGTAGTCCTCGAGGTCGATCGGCCCCGATCCAAGGTAGTCGATCAACGCCTGACGCTCGCTCGCCTCGAGTTGGTCCTGCACCTGCAACAGCGCCGTCACCGCGTCGACGATCGCCGCCGGTTCGCTGAGCGACAGGTCGACGAGCTTCTCGGGACGGAAGGCCTTCGAGCCGCGACCGCGTGCCGACGTGATGTTGCGGGCGAACTCGAAGCGCGACAGCATGGTCGAGCTGCTCAGCCATCCGTCCTCGAGGTCCCAGCCGAACACCGTCGGGGGCTCGAAGAGCAATTGCCCCATGTCGTTCAGTTGGTCGCGGATGCGGCGGTAGTTGCCGCCGTCGACGATCATTTCGCCGATGCGGCCCTTCGGCTTGATCTTGAGCAATCGCATCGTGCCGATGACGTAGTCGGCGGGCCAGCGCACCGACTTGCGGGTGCCCGCGCCGGGGAGCTCGAGTGGCGCGTAGAACTCGTCGTGGCAGAGCAGCGAGCGCATGAAGTCCTGGACGAGGAAGCTCGTGTCGAATCCGCTGTCGTCGATGATCTCGTCGAGGACCGCCTTGGAAGGGGCGGCGTAGGCGAAGTGCTCGAAAAGCCGGCGGCCGATGTAGCGAGCGACGGTGTTGCGACCGTCGCTGTCGCGGTGCTCGAAGATGATGTCCGTGACGGTATCGATCTCCGCCGCCCCTTCGCCGTTCTCGGTGAAGTCGCGGCCCGCGGGCCCGAAGCCGCCGGTGTTGCGAAAGATCACCTTGGGGCCACGCAGGGGGAAGCAGGCGGCGTAGTCGTGGCGGCCGGTCTGGCCACCGCCACAGCGGGTGCCGCCCTGGATGTCGCCGCTGCCGCCGTCGAAGTACGTGTCGTCCTTGCTGTTGACGCGCCAGCCGGTGAAGGCCCGGGCGATCTGCTTGATGTCGTCTTCCGTGTAGTTCGGATCGCCGTTGGCATCGAACACGCCGAGCGTGAACAGCTCGAGCAACTCGCGCGCGTAGTTCTCGTTCGGCGACTCCTTCGTGTTGGAGCGCGTGTCGAGCATGTCCATCATGGCGGGATCGACGTTGATCGCCTTGACGAAGTCCTTGAAGCTGCCGCGGGCGCGGCGTCGCAGGAAGGCGCCGATGCAGTGGATTCGTAGCGTGCGATTCTGCTCCGCCATTTCCTTGGCGTCGTTGACGACGTCGTCGCTCGTCGCGAAGTGGTCGTGCCAGAACAAGACCATCCTCTCCTGCAGCTGCCGGCGGCTCTTGATCATGGTGTTCATCCACTTGTCGTGGACGACGCGAATGTTCTTGCCGGACGGCCGGAACTTGTTCGGCCGGAAGTCGACCAGATCGTCGACCACCTCGAACCGTGGCTTGCCGACCGCCTTGTCGATGTCGCGCTGCCGGGTGGCCCCTCCGAAGCTGGTGCGCCGGAAGAGATGGCGAACCTGCGCTTCCGTCATTGGCGTGTTTGCATCACCCATATCCCGAGGCACTCCTTTCGCCGTCCCATCCGCTGCGAGGTCGCGACGATCCTCTGGGCGGCGGCATTCTTTGTCAACGCAGAAATGCCGGTGCGACGGGAAAAAAGGCTAGTGTTGGCGATGCTTTGCGGGATGCGCAGCGGCTAGTTGCCGGCCGGCTCGGCCGGCGGTGCGTCGAGCGAGAGCCGCATGAGGCGGCTCTCGGACGGAACGCGCGGCGACGCGTCCGCGGGGACCGCGCGCACGACCGCGACGAGCTCGCGCGGGTCGGACCAGCTGAGGTGACGCACGTCGGCGCCGGGCACGTCGAGCGACCTAACCTCTTGTGATTGCACGTCGAGGACGTAGATCGTGTGGCGCGGGAACGGGTACGCGAGCGGCGCCGCCGCGGCGACCGCGAGGTGGTCGCCGCCGGGGGAGAGCGCGAGCGTGCGCAGCGAGCCGATGTCGGTGGCCAGAACGATGGGGCTCGCCGGCTCGAGCGCGAGCCGAACGATCTGCCACGAAGCGCCGTGGCCGAGCCCGA
>CALJUJ010000635.1 GCA_937975525.1 uncultured bacterium | reverse complement strand
ATTGGGGCCCGCTCCTGGCTCGCGACCGCGATGGCCTGCTGGTCCGCCGCCTGAACGCAGCCGTCGACGGCGAGTACCAGGCCTACAAGGCCAGCGGCGATGGCCGCTTCGTCCGCGATCACTTTTTCGGCAAGTACCCCGAGCTTCGCGACCTCGTCGCCAACATGAGTGACGAGGACATCTGGCGACTCAACCGCGGCGGGCACGACCCGTACAAGATGTACGCGGCCTACGCGGCCGCCGTCGCCCACCAAGGGCAACCCACCGTGATCCTGGCGAAGACCGTCAAAGGCTACGGGATGGGGATGGCCGGCGAAGGGCAGAACATCACACACCAACAGAAGAAGGTCGGTCAGGAAGCGTTGGTCGCCTGGCGCAATCGCTTCAAGATTCCGATTGCCGACGACCAGCTCGGCGACGCTCCGTTCTACCGGCCGGCGGAAGACAGCGACGAGATCCGCTACCTGCGCGAGCGCCGCGAGGCCTTGGGTGGTCCCCTGCCCGCTCGACGCGCGGCCGCTCCGTCGCTGACGATTCCACCTCTGAAATCGTTCTCCAGCGTCCTCGACGGCAGCGAGGACCGCGACATCTCGACGACCATGGCGTTCGTGCGCCTGCTCTCGAGCCTCTGCCGCGACAAGCAGATCGGCGAACGCATCGTGCCGATCGTCGCCGACGAAGCGCGAACCTTCGGCATGGAAGGCATGTTTCGCCAGCTCGGCATCTACTCCTCGCTCGGCCAGCTCTACGAACCCGTCGACCGCGACCAGCTGGCCTACTACCGCGAAGACGAGAGCGGCCAGATTCTCCAGGAAGGGATCTCGGAGGCAGGCGCCCTGGCCTCTTGGATCGCCGCGGGCACGGCCTACAGCCAACACGGCGTCGCGATGATCCCTTTCTTCGCGTTCTACTCGATGTTCGGATTCCAGCGCGTCGGCGACCTGATCTGGGCAGCTGCCGACATGCAGGCCCGCGGGTTCCTCATCGGCGGCACGTCGGGGCGCACGACTCTCGCCGGCGAGGGGTTGCAGCACCAGGACGGCCACAGTCACCTGATCGCCGCAACGGTGCCCAGCTGCATCGCCTACGACCCGACGTACGGATACGAGCTCGCCGTGATCGTCCGCGATGGGCTCAGGCGCATGTACGAAGAGGGCGAGAACGTCTTCTACTACGTGACCACGCTCAACGAGGCGTATCCGCACCCGGCGCTCCCCGAGGGCGTCGAGGACGGCATCGTTCGCGGGCTGTATCGTCTCCGCCAGAGCGCGGTCGACAAGGCTCCGAAAGTGCGGCTCCTCGGCTCGGGCGCGATCTTGCGGGAGGCCGAAGCAGCGGCGGAAATCCTCGAGCGCGACTACGAGGTCGCCGCCGACGTGTGGAGCGCCACCAGCTTCACCGAGCTGCGCCGCGACGGACTCGCGGTCGACCGCTGGAACTTGCTGCACCCCGAAGCCGAGCCCCGGCGTTGCTTCGTGACCGAGCAGCTCGACGAGGATGACGGTCCGGTCGTCGCCGCCACCGACTACATGAAGTCCTTCGCCGACCAGATCCGGCCCTGGGTTCCTTCACGCTACCTCGTGCTCGGCACCGACGGCTTCGGGCGCAGCGACACGCGCGAGAAGCTCCGCCACTTCTTCGAAGTCGACCGCCGCTACATCGCCGTCGCCGCGCTCAAGGCGCTCGCCGATGATGGTCGCATCCCCGCCGCGCGGGTGACGCAGGCGATCAAGGACTTCGAAATCGACCCCGAGCAACCCGATCCGGCTACGTTCGACATCACCGCGGCCGCAGAGTGAGGGAGTACGACGATGGCACGCCGCGAAGAGGTCAAGGTTCCCGACATTGGCGATTTCGACGACGTCGACGTCGTCGAGGTGCTCGTCTCCGAGGGCGATCGCGTCGACGTCGAGCAGTCGCTGATCACCCTGGAGAGCGAGAAGGCGTCCCTGGAGGTGCCCTCGCCCGTCGCCGGAGTCGTCCGCGAGCTCAAGACACAGGTGGGCGACAAGGTGGGCGAAGGCGCCCTCATCGCCATCATCGAAGTCGGCGGCGCCGACGAGACTGACGACGAGCAGGCAGCCGAGCCCGAAAAAGAGCAACCAGGCGAGCGCAAAGAGAAGAAGGCAGGCGAGCGCGACGAGCAAGAATCCGCCGAACCAGAGGAAGAAGAGCAGGAGACGTCCGGAGACGAAGTACAGGCCGAGGAATCGAGCACGGCCGAGGACGACGAAAAGACCGAGACCACATCGGCTTCGAGCCGCAGCGCCGACCGCTCGCCGGCACCCGACGCACCCAGGGACGATGCCCGGCGCGCACCCGGATCGCCCGATCGATCCCGCACCGCATCCCCGGACAAGGATTCCTCCGATCAACCGAGGCCGCACGCCAGTCCGTCGGTTCGCCGCATGGCTCGCGGCCTCGGTGTCGATCTGGCCCGCGTGACGCCGTCCGGCCGCAACGGTCGAATCCTCGCGTCCGACGTGCGTGGGTTCGTCAAGCATGCGCTCAACGAGCCGGCGAGCGGCGGCGGACTTCCGCCGCTTCCCTCGTTCGACCCCGAGAAGCACGGGCCGGTCGAATACGTGCCACTGTCGAAGATCAACAAGCTGACGGCGCGCAACGTCCACCGCAGCTGGCTCCACATTCCCCACGTCACCCACTTCGACGAGTCCGACATCACCGAGCTCGACGCGTTCCGGAAGGAGCAGAGCGAGGTCGCCGAGAAGCGCGGGACCAAGCTGACCTTCCTGGCATTCGTCGCCAAGGCCGTGGCCGCCACGCTGCACGCCTACCCGCGGTTCAACTCTTCGCTGATGCCCGACGGCGAGCAGCTGGCGCTGCGGCGCTACGTCAATCTCGGGGTCGCCGTGGACACGGAAGCCGGGCTCGTCGTTCCGGTCCTGCGCGGCGCCGACGGCAAGGGGCTCTTCGAGCTCGCCGACGAGCTTGCCGCGGTGAGCCAACGGGCCCGCGACGGCAAGATGACCCCGCAGGATTCCCAGGGGGCGACGTTCACGATCTCGAGCCTCGGCGGCCTCGGCGGGACCGGTTTCACTCCCATCGTCAACTCTCCCGAGGTCGCCATCCTCGGCGTTTCGCGGGCGCAGATGAAGCCGGTGTTCCGCGACGGCGCGTTCACGCCACGGCTCGTGCTGCCCGTCGCGCTGTCCTACGACCATCGCGTCATCGACGGGGCCGCCGCCGCACGCTTCACGCGCCACCTGTGCACGCTGCTCGAAGATCTGCGGCGCGTGCTCCTGTGAGCAGATGACGACGGAAGCCTACGATTTACTCGTCCTTGGCTCGGGCCCGGGAGGCTACTCGGCCGCCTTCCGCGCTGCCGACTTGGGTCTCCGAGTGGCGCTCGTCGAGCGCTACGCCACCCTCGGCGGCGTCTGCCTGAACGTCGGCTGCATCCCTTCGAAGGCGCTGCTGCACACGGCCAAGCTGATCGAGGATGCGGAGGCGGCGGCCGACCACGGCCTGCGCTTCTCGGCTCCGGAGATCGATCTCGATGCACTGCGGCAGTGGAAGGACGGCGTCGTCGCCCGGCTCACCAAGGGCCTGGGGGACATGGCCAAGCAGCGGCAGGTCGACGTCGTACGCGGCACCGGCCGATTCACGAGCTCGACCGAGCTGGCGGTGGAATCCACGAACGGGGACGGCGACACCGCCTTGACGTTTCGCCACGCCGTGATCGCCGTCGGCTCCCGCCCCGTGCGCCTGCCGATGCTCCCCGACGACCCGCGCGTGCTCGACTCGACGTCAGCCTTGCAGCTCGCGAGCATTCCGCCACGGCTGCTGATCATCGGCGGCGGCATCATCGGCGTCGAGATGGCGTCGGTCTACGCGGCCCTCGGCTCCCGGGTGACGATCGTCGAGATGCTCGATCGTATCGTCGCCGAGGCCGATCCAGATCTGGTGCGACCGCTGGCGAAGAGGCTGGGTCAGAGTTGCGAAGAGATCTTGCTCGGAGCCAAAGTCGAGTCGGCCCGCGCCGACGACGCCAACCTCGTCGCCACCATCGTCGACTCGTCGGGAAACCAGCGCGACCTCGCCGCGGACGCGATCCTCGTCGCCGTCGGGCGGCGGGCGAACGGCGGCGAGATCGGAGCCGCCGAGGCAGGGGTCGAGGTCGACGACCGCGGCATCATTCCGGTCGATGAGAAGTTGCGGACGAACATTCCGCACATCCTGGCCATCGGCGACGTGACCGGCGCGCCCATGCTCGCTCATCGCGCATCGCACCAGGGCAAGGTCGCCGCAGAGGTCGTCGCCGGACACAAGGTCGCCTTCGACGCTCGCGCGATTCCTTCGGTCGCGTACACCGACCCGGAGATCGCCTGGGTCGGGCTCACCGAGACGCAGGCGCGTGAGCGCGGGATCGCGATCGAGAAGGGCCAGTTCCCCTGGGCCGCCTCGGGCCGCGCCCTCGGCATGGGCCGTTCGGATGGATTCTCGAAGTTGTTGTTCGACGCCGAGACCAAACGGATCGTCGGCGCCGGGATCGTCGGCGCACACGCCGGCGACCTGATCGCCGAGGCCACACTCGCCATCGAAATGGGTGCCGACGCAACCGACATCGGCTTGACGATCCACGCGCACCCGACGCTTTCGGAAACGGTGGGGATGGCGGCTGAAGTCGCCGACGGAACCGTCACCGACCTCTACGTGAAGCCGAAGCGGAAGTCCTCGAGCTGAGCGCGTCAGACCGGCGGACCGACGACGTGGATCGGCGTTCCGGATAGGAAGGCGCGCACGTTGTCGACCGTGGCTTCCATCAGCCTCCTTCGTGCCGCCAGGCTCGCCCAGGCGATGTGAGGCGTGACCACACATCGCGGCGCACGGCGCAGCGGATGGTCATCGGGCATCGGCTCAGTCGCCACCACATCGAGCCCAGCACCTGCGATGGCGCCGGAGGCGAGCGCTGCGGCGAGCGCCGATTCGTCGATCAGCGCGCCGCGGGCGGTGTTGAGCAAGTAGGCTGTCGGCTTCATCTGCGCGAGCCTACCCGCATCGACGAACGCGTGATTGTCGTCGGTCAGTGGGCAATGCAGCGACGCGACGTCGCTCTCGCAAAAGATCTGGTCGAGGTCGGCCCAGCCGAAGGGCGCATAGCCGGGTCGATCCGGCAGAGCGCGGCTGGGCGTCGCGAGCACACGCATGCCCAAGGCATGCGCGATCTCACCCACACGGCGGCCGATGCGCCCGAATCCGACGATGCCGATCGTCCGCCCGTGCAGCTCGACGGGGGTAGCATGCCAGAAACAGAAGTCCGGGCTCCGGCCCCAGTCGCCGGCGCGCACCGCCGCGTCGTGCAGACCGACCCGATTGGCGAGCTCGAACAACAGGGCAAACGTGTGCTGAGCAACCGAGCTCGAGCCGTACTCCGGGACGTTCGACACGACGATGCCCCGTCGACTCGCGGCCGCGACGTCGACGACGTTGAAACCCGTTGCCAGCACGGACACGAAGCGTAGCGCATCGAGATCCCGCAACGTGTCGGCGTCGAGCAGGGTCTTGTTGGTGAGCACGATCGGTGCGGCCGCGGCGCGGTCGCGCACCTGCTCCGGGCGTGTCCGGTCGTAGACGACGAGCTCGCCGGACGCGGCCACACCCTCCCAGGAGAGATCCCCTGGATTGAGGGTGTGGCCGTCGAGAACGACGATCTTCACGTGCTCAGGGCTGAACCGTCCAGGGCACGATGTTCACGGGCGGGCTCGG
>CALJUJ010000634.1 GCA_937975525.1 uncultured bacterium | reverse complement strand
CATACGAGCTATATCAGTGTGACTGGAGTTCAGACGTGTGCTCTTCCGATCTCCAGTCTCACCCGACGTCAGCTCTTTCGGCCGTCGACACCCGCATGCCGAAGACTGGTCCGTGCAGATCCGCGCAGTCTCACCCGACGTCAGCTCTTTCGGCCGTCGACACGTGAGCGACGATTCAAGGTCGCAAGGCGGTGGATCGTCTCACCCGACGTCAGCTCTTTCGGCCGTCGACACTCGTGCACTTGAGCCACTGCGATGTCTGCCCTCCAGAGTCTCACCCGACGTCAGCTCTTTCGGCCGTCGACACCCCGTCGGCGACGCCCAACCGGAACGCCACCGCGAGCAGTCTCACCCGACGTCAGCTCTTTCGGCCGTCGACACCCCGCCAACACAAGTCGCCGCGAGGGAAGGAATTCCGGCCTGACTTGCGAGTGGCGCTTGCAGGGAGCGCGCTTGGCCCGGTGTCCTTCGCTTGAATCGCTGCCATAGAGCGTCCGGAACCATTGGAAATCCAAGCACTTATACAGCCTGCGAGAGCCCCCAGGCGCTGCCGCGCCACCTTGGTGCTCGCAACGTCGTTCGGGCCGACCTTCGGCCAGATTTCAAAGAGCCAACCCTCATTCGAAGAACAACGTCGGGAAGGGTGGTACGCGGCATCGCCCCACACCGCGCCAGAGACACGCACCCTTACTGAGGACAACCTATAGTCGTCGTGAGATTTCCTAAACCGTGCCGAGGTGCCCGGTCAAGTCGCTGAGCAATCGCCTTGCGGCTCTCAATCAGGGTTCTACCCGCCACCCCTTCGCCTCGAGACGGGAAACGACCACGGAGCGAACGCGCCCCCAAAACGGCTTCTGCCCGTACCAGAGAGATGGATCGGCAACGAAGCCGCTCGGATCTCGAAACAGGACGTGTCGTTCCGAGAGACTACCATGAATCTCATCCATGAGGTCGTCGCCGCCACCCTCACCTAGCGACCCGCCCCGGGGCGCGCCTGCGGTTCCTTCCTCCGGTGTTTCTCCGCCGACCGCCGTAGATCGCGTTCCCCTCGCGACGAATCCATCCCCATGCGGCTCGAAAACTGCGGCCTCGGCACCAAACCAACTTTGCAAACGCTTTCCCAACGGCTTAGCAAGCAGCCGAGTCCCGCCTGTGGAACTCACCTCGTACGCAACGACTCGGATGGGCTCGCAGAATGCGGTCAGGTAGCGAACGGCCACATTCTGCGCGGCGTTCAGATCAGCATGCTTGAGACTCAACCGCCCCCCGTTCGCCGGGAACACCAGTTGATCACCATCTCCCGTGGGAACCAACGCGCCTGGAGAAAGCGATTTCAACTGATCAACGGAGAGCAGCTGGGAATGCCGGCGAGCCCCACCGACTCCCTCGGCGGGGTGGGCGGACATCGTGAACGCGCCGACCCTCTTCGCCAGCCAGTGAGCTTCGCCCAGCTTCTCCAAATCGCGCAGATCGGCCTTGGTCAGTCTCCGGCAACGTAGCCCTGGCGCACCGGTGGTCGCATCGAAGCGTGACGAGAACTCCGGGGGGGCATCATCGACGGCGATTCCATGGATCTCCGCCTGCATTTCGACTTGCTCGGCCAGGGCCCGATGAGACCAACGCATGAGCTGGCTGTTCTCGTGGCGGGGCCGATCCGTACGAAACCGATAGCGAGAAAGATCCTCGAGGACCACGAGATTGACGGCGGGGTACCTCTGTTCCCACCGACCGTTGCCATAGGCACGGCCACGTGCGGCCTGCACGACGAGGTCCGCGATGGTCTTGACCCGATCCTGTCGAAGAGCGTTCACGTGGGCGAGCAAGCGGCGCCCGACCGTTCCGGCTCGAGTCCGGTCGAAACGCTTGACCTGTTCGTCGTCGATGTGCTGGCGGCGAGCCCAGCTTCGCAGGATGCGCAGGGTCTGCTCGAGATCCGCCAACCGCCAGAAACTCTTACCCCCGACACGAGAGGATCCCCGGCGGGCGCGCTGCACGCGGTGCAGTGCGACCAGGTCGTGGATGGCCTGCCCGGCGGCGGCTTCTGCCTGCCCCCAGGCCACACGAAGCTCCTCGCGGGTGGAAACCTCGGGAAGATCATGGGAATCGACCGGCCATCGATCACGCAACTCCGCGAAGCGCTGCTCGCGCAATCGATCATCCGCCACACGATACACACGAGCAACGTCCTGCATCCTCGCGACGGCATTCCTCGCGCGAGCAAGCGCCTTGGTCGCGGCATCGCGCCGGCCCTTCTCCGCTGCGGCGGCTCTTTCGCCGGGCAGGCGCAGCACGAACGACCTTTCGTGCTGCGGCTCCGAATCGCGTCGACTCCAACGGTAGACTGCGCAAGCAGCAGCACTCCGGAGCCCCAGGTCGACGCCCAGGACCCGAACCTCGTCCGGGTGCTCGTCCTTCTTGCTGCGCGTGAGAATCGAACCCTTGAAGTACCGTGCAAGCTTTCGATTGGCTCGCAACGTATCCGCTTCAGCGTCCACCTCCAGTGCCAGCTTGATGTAGAGTCGACCGAATTGTGCGTCCGTTCGCCCCTGCAGTTCACCTCGATCAAAGACCAACGCGCCACCTCGGAGGACTGCGCTCGACAAGTCCAGACCGTCCTGAGAACGGAACTTGACCCCAACGACTTGCCCCCTCTTATTGGGCTGTAACTCGACCTCACGCAGCTGGCGAGACGGCGCCGCGTCGAGCACCACCTCGTGCTGAACATAGCCTGACCCGTCGACCAACAACCCGGGGATCGTCACCTGCAATCGACCAGCCTGATGGCTCCGAATTCGGTAGTGCGGCTTGTTGGCGTTGTGCGGAGCATCGAGGTCGGCGAAGCGAGGGTGCAGCCGAGCATCGGCGAAGGTGAATCTCGGAAGTGATCGCGCTGATTCCAGTTGCCGGGCCAAGCGATTGCGTGCAACGAACCAGCGAACCGGATCGCCATCCGCGTGGGTAGCGATCGAGCGCTGCGCGGGCGCCGCGAGCCAGTGGAGCACGTCGGCGGCCCCGACCTCCCCGCGCGCTCCCTGGTGAATCTCGCGAACCCTCCGGGCCGAGTCCAGGTCGCCTGCGGTCGGATGAGCCCTCAACCATTCGCGCAGACGATCCCAGCCGCGAATCTCACGGAAGGTGATGGAGTACTTCGAATTCTCGACCCAGAATCCGTGAGACGCGATTTCCAACTCCCGCTCCCGCTCGAAGCCGCTCAGTTTCGCGATGGCGTCACCGAAGCGCACGCCCCTTTCGTCAGCATCGGCGATTCGGCGCTTCAACTCCGCTACGCGAGCTTCGCCACGATGGCGCCAACTCTCCCACTGATTCAGGTGCGCCACCGCAAGCGAAAGAGCACTGCGTTCGAATGGGTTCAGATCCCCACGGGAAGCCTGCAATCGAATGACCGGTTCGAAAAGAGGCAGGGCTCTGAAGTCGCGGAGCCGGCGGGCCACTTCGCCTTCCGCCTCAGCCCGCTTCTTCCTGACGTCGGCCAGAAAGTACTCGGGCCAATCATCATCACCCCTGTTCCGCCGGCGACGCCACGACGGAGGCGCGCCGGTCGGTCGAAAATCCTCGAGTTCTCGATCCTGCAGGATGCGTTCGCGCCACCCCGGCGGTGGCTCGGGGCTCTCAACTACCCACCCCCAACGCTCGACCAAAACGAACTTCTGCTCCCCCGCATGACTGGCCTTGCTACACAAGGCCCCATGCCACTTGGCTGCATCCTGTGCTGAGCCACGATTCGGTACGTCACGAGATTGGACCAAGTCCGCATACAGAGACGTGAAAGCCAACGCCGCTTCATCCAAGTGACGCGATGCAACTCCCCGCGAAATCAAACGCTCGCGCAGTGCCGCTCGCCACTCGTCGGCGGGCCGGACGTGCTCGCAACCGTCTGGCCCGGGCAAGCGAACGTCCCCCTGACGCATCTCGAGCAAGCGTTCCTCATAGAAAGCAACCGCTTCGTTCGTCGCGGAATGAAGCGTCCAGAGCGCCAAGCGACCCGTAGCAGCCGCATCGGAACTTCCACGCGGCACGATGAGCTTCAGCTTGATGGCACGCGTAGCCAAGGATTCATTACCTCTCGCTTGCTCAATGACGACCATCTACAGCGATCGTTCTGATCGCCCAGCAACCACCACGTCGCTCACGGATGGACTCGATGCGCGCGGGCTCATTCTGCCAGCACCAGTCGAGTCCGCACCGCCTACCGCGTCTCGAATCCCACGTAGTTCCGCAGTTCGCCGGCAAGAACGCGCCCCAGCATCCGTGCCTGGATCTCCATGACCCGTCGGTAGCTCACTCGGTACCCGAATACCGGATGTGTCACCAGCGAGTCCATCCTCTGCTCGTACGCATGGATCAACTTGCCGCGGCCCTTCACTGTCATCGCCACGGCGCCCCCCGCGCGCACGAAATCGCCCGGCCCCACCATCCGCGTGTTGATCGCCGTCAACACGGCCGAGTCCACCACCAAAGGACGGAACTCCTCCATCAAATCCAACGCCAGCGCGGGTCGACCGAACCGAGGCCGATGGAAATACCCGACGAAGGGATCGAACCCAACGACATGGCACGTGATCGTGAGGTCCTTCGCCAACAACGCGTATCCGAACGAGAGCATCGCATTCACCGGATCGCGCGGCGGGCGTCGATTCCTGCCACGAAGGTCGAACGTCGCCACGAACGCATCCTCCTTGGCATCGACGTCGTACAGATCGCTCGGATCTTCGTTGCTACCGATCTTCATCATCCCGACGAAGTTCTGGAAATACAGGCGCGCGCCAAGTCCCTCGATACCGAGCAGGGAGTCGCGGCTCCCCGCCTCGCGAGCTTGGGTCGCCAGCCACTTCATCTGTCTCAAGATCGGGCGGGGCGGGTCCCTGTGGTTGCGTTGCAACAGCTTCCGCTGATTCCGGATCTTGCTCGCCACCCAGGCGCGAGCCAACGCGAGCGAGAATCCGGATTCCGCAGCGCGCCGAAACTGCGCCAAGCGCAGGAACACGTTCTTCAAGCCCATTCCGCGCGTCAGACCGTAGAACCAGCCACCTTGGGAGAAGTAGCCGACATCCCGCTCCGCCTGACATAATGCCTGCAGCGCCTGCGTCGTCAGCTGCACATTGCCGAACAGATTCACCTGCGACACCTCACCGATCCTCGCTTCCTGCACGAGCATCTGGCGGTTGCGAACCTGAAGCACATTGCCTGATTTTCCTACCCTCAACCCTTGCCCGACTATGTAGAGCGGCCGCAAATCGTCCCGAGCCGCCACGAGTCGCCGCAGCGGCTCTTCGCCATGTCGGGCAACTCCCGAGCCCAGAGTGAATACGGAATCAGCACGAGGAAGCTCGCCACACGCCCCGAACAACTCCAACTGCGCACCCAGGTCCGTGTCTACCCCAGTCGCTGCACGCGTCTCATCTGGGAGGCAAACTCCTACGAGTGAACATCTTGGACACTTGGGACTGTCGACCAGTGGCTCCGGGATTTGCCCCCGAAGCGCGACCACCCGTGCCTGCTGTACCGCGTTCCGAACCTCGAGGAGAAGGTCTTCCGCGATCGGCACCCGAACGCGTTGCTTCGTCGCGTCGTAGTAGAGCACCCCCTCCTCACAGAGGTAGCCGTTGTCACGAAGCACCAGCGCCTGGGCCGCGAGCTGGGCAACATCCCCAGGCCATGCCTCTGGCCCGGCGTCGGTCTTCTTCGGCGCACCTACCTTGTACTCAA
>CALJUJ010000633.1 GCA_937975525.1 uncultured bacterium | reverse complement strand
ACGTGCGCGCCGCGGTCGTCGTCGCGGCCGGCCTCGACGGCGCCGCGCTGCTCGCCCGCGCGGGCGAGCAAGAGACCAAGGACACTCTGCGCCGGAACAGCGAAGAGGCGGTGGAACGCGGCGCGTTCGGCGCGCCGACGTTCTTCGTCGGCAAGGAAATGTTCTGGGGCAACGACCGCCTCGAGTTCGTCGAGGACGCCCTCCGTGCCGCCGCGTGAGCCTGGCCACCGAGCTGCTCGATGAGCGCCACGCCTGCCGGAGTCGCCCTGGTCGTCGGCGCCGGCGACGGCCTCGGTAGCGCGGTCGCGCGCCGCTTCGCACGCGCCGGGCTCCATGCCGTGGTCGTGCGCCGCCAGGGCGACCAGCTGGCCGCCGGGGTCGCCGACATCGAGGCCGCGGGAGGTGTGGCGACGGCGTTCGGCGTCGACGCCCGCTCCGAGGACGCGGTCATCGATCTCTTCGAGCGCGTCGAGCACGACATCGGGCCGATCGAAGTCGCCGTGCACAACATCGGCGCCAACGTCGCCTTCCCGATCCGTGAGACCACCGTGCGCAAGTTCACGAAGGTATGGGAGATGGGATGTCTCTCCGGCTTCCTCGTCGGCCGCGAAGCGGCGCGGCGCATGGCTCCTCGCGGCCGCGGCACCATCCTGTTCACCGGGGCCACCGCCAGCCTCCGCGGCCGGGCGCACCTCGCCGCCTTCGCCGGCGCCAAGCACGCCCTGCGCGCCCTGGCGCAGAGCATGGCGCGCGAGCTCGGACCCGAAGGCATCCACGTCGCCCATGTCATCGTCGACGGTCCGATCGACATGCCGTGGATCCGTGAGAACTTCGCCGAGCTCGTCGCCCAACGACCCGACGACGGGCTGCTGCGCCCCGACGACATCGCCGAGAGCTACCTCGCCCTGCATCGACAGAAGCGCAGTGCCTGGACGTTCGAGTTGGATCTGCGCCCCTGGGTCGAACCCTGGTGACGCTTGGCACCGCGCCGATGCTCGGGCGAGAATCGCGTCATGTTCGCTACCCGCCGCAACGGTAAGGACCCCGCACGCAGCCATCGTTCCCTCGCCCTGGGACGCAACGGCATGGTCTGCACCAGCCAGACCCTGGCGACTTCGGCGGCGTTGGGCATCCTGCGCGACGGTGGCAACGCGATCGATGCGGCGGTGACCGCGGCCGCCGTGCTCGGCGTCGTCGAACCGTTCAGCACGGGCATCGGCGGCGATTGCTTCGCGCTGGTCTGGAAGGCCGACGAACGCAAGCTCTACGGCATCAACGGAAGCGGCCGGGCGCCGGCGCGGCTCACGCTCGCCGAGCTCGAGCGGCGCGGGCTCGACGCCGTGCCGATGCACGGCCTGCTGCCGGTCACCGTGCCCGGGGCCGTCGACGCCTGGCAGCAGCTTCTCGACCGCTTCGGCTCCAGGTCGCTTGCCGACGTCCTCGCGCCATCGATCGACTTCGCTCGCTCGGGGTTTCCGGTGACCGAGATCATCGCCCACCAATGGGACTTGATCGTCCAGTTCGGTTTGCTCCGCCATGCGGACGCGGTGCGCACCTTCACGCAAGCGGGGCGCGCGCCGCGGCTGGGCGAGGTATTTCGGCTTCCCGACCTCGCCCGCACGTTGGAGGCGATCGCATCGGGCGGCGCCGACGAGTTCTACCGGGGCGACATCGCCGCGGCGATCGCCGCCTTTTCCGCCGCCAACGACGGAGTGCTCGACGCTAGCGATCTCGCCGCCCACCGTTCCGATTGGGTCGAGCCGATCTCCAGCGACTACCGCGGCTTCGAGCTCTTCGAGATCCCGCCCAACGGTCAGGGGCTCGCCGCTCTGATCGCGCTGAACCTGCTCGCAACGTTCGACGTCGCCCGCCACGACCTCGGATCTCCCGAATGTCTCCATCTGCGCATCGAGGCGATGAAGCTCGCGTTCGCCGACCGCAATCGCTTCGTCGCCGACCCGGAGCACGCCGAGATTCCGCTGGCCGCGCTGCTGTCGATGGACTACGCGCGGCAGCGTGCCGCCGCGATCGACCCGGGTCGGGCCAACCCGGATCCGGGCGCCGGCACCCCTACGTCCGGGACCGACACCGTGTACCTGACCACGGCCGACCGCGACGGCAACGTGGTCTCGTTCATCAACAGCCTCTTCATGCCCTTCGGCTCCTGCATGGTCGCCGGCGACACGGGGATCATGCTGCAGAACCGCGGCCACGGCTTCGTGACCGAGCTTGACCACCCGAACTGCGTGGCTCCGCACAAGCGACCGCTACACACGATCATCCCGGCGATGCTTTTTCGCGACGGCCGACCGATTCTGTCGTTCGGTGTCATGGGCGGGCACATCCAGGCGCAAGGACACCTGCAGGTGGTTTCGAACATGGTCGACTACGGACTGAACGTCCAGGAAGCCCTCGACTACCCGCGCTTCCACTACCTCGGCGGCAATCTCACGGCGCTCGAGCCCGAGTACGACGCCGAAGCTCTTCCCGCGCTGTGCCGGCTCGGCCACGACGCTCGCGGGGAGGATGCGGCGGCGCTCAGCGGCGGCTTCGGCGGCGGGCAAGGCATTCAGATCGATCCGCTGACCGGGGTTTTCTGGGGCGGCAGCGACCGCCGCAAGGACGGTTGCGCCGCCGGCTGGTAGGGCGCGGCATGCAGCCGTCCGTGTTGCCGCTCGGTCGGACATCCGGTGCGACCTCCCCCTGACCCCCTCCTTGGTAAGGAGGGGGTACGCTTTGTGATTGCCTTTGCTCCCTTCTCTGGAGCGTCCGCCGTCCCGGCGGATTCGGAGGCGGCGCGGTGGGGCATGCGCTGATCTCCCGCCGAGACGGCGGGCACTACAGCGGTCCGCAACTCCGGGCCGCGTCGCGGGTGTAGCCTCGGCGCGACCAGATCGGCTACACAGCACACGTGCGCGGCTTCGTCCTCAACCCCACACACCGCGTCGTCGGAAGTCGACCGGAGGTCCACTTGTACGGCGTACTCGATGACGGCCTCCCCTGCCTGCTGATCGACGATCGGGTGCGGCCGTACTTCTTTCTCCGCGAGGCCGACGTCGCGCGGGCTCGGGCGATCGCGCCGAACATCGAGATCGAAGCATCCAACCTCTCTTCGTTCGCCAACGACCCTGTCGTCCAGGTCTTCGTCGGCTTACCCGACGAGATACCCCCGATCCGCAGTCGCCTCGAGCGCGCCGGCATCCGCTGCTTCGAGGCCGACATCCGCTTCGCCTACCGCTACCTGATCGACCGCGGCGTCCGCGGTGCCTTCGAAGTGCACGGTCACGCCGACCGCCATGCGCGCCTCGGCCGCGTGCTGCGCAATCCCGAGATCACGCCCACCCACTGGAAGCCGGACCTCAAGGTCCTGTCGATCGACATCGAGACCGACCCGC
>CALJUJ010000632.1 GCA_937975525.1 uncultured bacterium | reverse complement strand
CAGGCCTGCGCAGATGCACGCCCCTAGTCGACGCGCACGGGCTCTGGGACCTGGGACCTGGCGGCGACCTGCATATCTTCTATTGATCCGACGCCGATCGCTGGCAGCTTTGTGGCAGAAAGGAACTGCGAAATGAGTTGGACCATGACGATGACCGCGGTCACGACGATGCCTTCGGACTTCTCCGGTTGGGGCATTCTCGCCACGAGCGCGGCAGTCGCGCTCCTCGTGCCCCTCGCCGGCGCCGTGATCTACTTCGCGAAAGTCGCATGGGATCGGGACGTCCGCGAGCGACCACGGCTGCGGCTCATCCCCACCGCCAACGCGTGGGGCTTCTCCGACCGCGACCTCCTCGACGAGAGTGCAGTCGGCTTGTAGGGTCGCGTTCCGACCATGGCGCGACGAACACTCATTGCCGGCTGCGGCTACGTCGGTAGCGCCCTCGCCGAGGCTCTCGCGCAGCAGGGCGAGCTCGTTTTCGGTTTGCGCCGCTCGCAGCAACCACTTCCCCGCGGCGTCTCTCACGTCGTCGCCGACCTTGCGGAGCCCACCAGCCTATCCGTCATTCCGGAGGCCATCGACACGGTCGTCTATGCCGCGTCCGCCGACCAGCGCTCGGAGGAGGCCTATCGGCGAGCCTACGTCGCCGGTCCCGAGAACCTGCTTGCGTTTCTGGACGACCGCGGCGACCCGGTCCGGCGCGTCGTCTACGTGTCGAGCACTGGCGTCTACGGCTACGCCGATGGCCGCTGGATCGACGAAGACACACCGACGAACAGCAGCGGCACGGGAGCCATTCTGGAGGAAGGCGAAGGTCGTTGCCTCGCAGGACCGTTTCCGAGCGTCATTCTGCGGCTCGGAGGAATCTACGGGCCGGGTCGCCGCAATCTCATCGATCGAGTGCTTGCGCGCGAGGCGACGTGCGCGTCCGGACCTCCCCGCTACTCGAACCGCATGCACCTCCACGACATCGTCGCCGCCATCGTGCACCTCCTCGACCTCGAGCGAGCTCGAGACGTGTACCTCGGCGTCGACGACGATCCCGCCGACTCGTGCACGGTAGCTCGCTGGCTGGCCTCACAGCTCGGCGTGCCACCTCCGGCCACGGTCGACCGGCCGGCACCGCGCACGAACAAGCGGTGCCGCAACAAACGCCTCGTCGAAAGCGGGTTGAAATTGCGCTACCCGACGTTTCGCGAAGGGTACGCGCAGGTGTTGAAACAGCTCGGCCTGCTCAGCGGCAGCTCAGAAGCTGCTCCTTGAGAGACGCGTCGATCGGCTCCTCGCCGAGCCAGATGGCGAAGTAGGCGCGCGCGAACTCGGCGCCCGGGATGAGCCCCTTCACCTTCCCGTTGAGAGACAGCTCGGTGCCGGTACCCGGCACGTAGGTCAGGGCATAGCGATCACCCGGGCGAACGTCATCGTACAGCGCGCGGATGGCGGAAAGCTGGGGCCGCAGCTCGGCGAGCTCGTCCGGAGCGACGTTGCGCGCCACGAGTTCTTCCCCCGCAGACGCGATCTTTTCACCCTCGATCTCCCAGAAGTAGCTGATCTCGAGGCGCTTCGGCACGTCGCTGAGCACCTTGGCCGCGGCGTCTTCGTCGTCGAGGTAGAGCGCTGCGACGTACCCCTTGATGAAGCGCATGTAGCGCAGGACACCGACGCAACCGAGCTCTAGCTCGACGCGGCCGTCGGTGTAGCGCTGCGAGAAGGTGACTCCTTCGACCTCGACCGAAGCGTGCACCACCGACGCCGACAGCGCAGCCACCGCGACGCCGGCAACCAAACCGCGTAGTCCGTTCGCCTTCATTGCCTGCCTTCCCTTTCCACGATCGTTCCGCATGTCCACCACCGACCATGCGACCCGCGCCCTATACGTGATTGCGCAACATGAGCTCCTTCGGGTGCGGTTCCAGATACACCTGGCCAGCGAGATAGGCGACCGCATGCCGCCGCACGTGATGGCGCATCAAGGCGATCGGCACGACCAACGGCACCAGCCCGCGGCGATAGTCGGCGAGGAGGCCGTGCAGCTCGTCGCGATCCGCGGCGTCGAGACGGTCGCGAAGATAGCCCGCCATGTGTTGCAGGACGTTGTAGTGGCGGCGCACGGTGGCTTTCTTGCGAAGCGCCGTCATGAAGCGTTCCTCGTACTGCTCCCGCAAAGTCGAGCGCTCCATGTTGCGGGCATTGGCGACCAGCCGACCGAGCTCGCGGTATAGGGCTGGGGCATGCGCCATCAGCTGCAACTTGTGCAGGGTGTGGAAGGCGACGAGCCCGCCGACCGTCCAGCGCTTCGCAAAAAACGATTGCAGGCGGCAGTAGGCAAAGACTCTTTCGAGAAAGTTCTCGCGCAGCGGCGGGTCATTGAGCCGGCCCTCCTCTTCGACCGGGAGATGGGTGAAATGGCGCATCAAGGCGTCGGCGAACATCCCGCTGCCGTCGCGCTGCGCCATGCCCCCACGGCCGCCGTAAATGCGCACCCGCTCCATGCCGCAGCTGGGCGAGTTGCGCTTGAGGACGTAGCCACAGAGCTTCTCCCGCTCGAGCTGTGCGACGCGGCGACGGCACCAGGCGCGCATGGCCTCGGTGTGGTCGGTGCCGCTGCGCTCGGCGATCATCCGCACTGCCCCGTCGAGCCGCACCAGGCGGACGCTTGCGCGTGGGATGCCCATGCCGACCTCGACCTCGGGGCACACGGGGACGAACTCGACGAACTTACCGACAGTCTCGGTGAGGTAGCGCTCGTGCTTGTGGCCACCGTCGAAGCGGACTTCGCGGCCGAGCAAGCACGAGGAGACGCCGATGCGGATGGGAGCATCGGCGGCCCAAGGAGCGGATGGGCTCGCGGGGGATGTGCCGTCGACTACCGTCACGAGCGAGATTCCTAGCGCGCCGACGTCCGAGCGCCAATAGGGCGCGCCGCGACGACCATACGGCGCATCGGCATGTTTGCCGCGTACGCTCTGCTCCACGCCCCTCGACGCGGCTGAGTCACGCATCGAGCCCCGCCGCTCACTTGCCCTTGATCCTCTCGAAGCCTTCGAGGGCCTTGTCGCGGGCAACGGAGTGGTCGACGATCGGCTCCGGATAATCCTCGCCCAGCGTCACTCCCGCCTCGGCGAGTCGAGCGGCGCTCGCCTTCCACGGCTTGTGAATGAGCTTGTCGGGGAGCTCCCGCAGCTCTGGTAGCCAACGCCGGATGTACGCCCCCTGCGGATCGTTCCGTTCGCCTTGCGTCGCCGGGTTGAGGATCCCGACAAC
>CALJUJ010000631.1 GCA_937975525.1 uncultured bacterium | reverse complement strand
TCGGGCGGCGAGCAGCAGCGCGTGGCCATCGCCCGCGCCGTAGCCAAGCGCCCCAGCGTCCTCTTGTGCGACGAGCCGACCGGCGCGCTCGACGTCCACACCGGCAAGATCGTGCTCAAGGTGCTCGACGAGCTCAATCGTCAGCTCGGCACGACGACCGCGGTGATCACACACAACGTCGTGATCGCCAGAATGGCCGACCGGACCGTGCACATGCACAGCGGCAGCATCGCCGACATCGAGACCAACGCGGCACGCGTAGCGCCCGACGATCTCGAGTGGTGAGCCGGAGATGTCGAGCCTGAACCGCAAGCTGCTGCGCGATCTGTGGCACCTGCGAGGGCAGATGACCGCGATCGTGCTGGTCGTGATTTGCGGCGTCGCCACGGTGGTGACGTCGCGCATCGGCTACGAATCGCTGGAGCGTTCGCGCGCGACCTACTACGCTCACTACCGGTTCGGCGACGTGTTCGCCGCGCTCAAGCGCGCACCGGATTGGGTGGCGACGTCGATCGCGACGATCCCGGGCGTGGCCGACGTACGCACCCGGTTGGTGTTCGAGGTGACGCTCGACGTACCCGGCCTCGACGAGCCGGCGCTCGGCCGCATCGTCTCCGTCCCGGAGCATCCCCGCCCCGTCCTCAACGGCGTGCACATCGCCAAGGGACGCTATCTCGCCCCCGGCCGACGCAACGAGATCCTCGTCGGCGAGGCCTTTGCCGAGGCCAACGGCCTCGACGTCGGCGACCGCATCGGCGCCGTGCTCAACGGCCGCTGGGCGGAGTTGGAGATCGTCGGCTTCGGCCTGTCGCCGGAGTTCGTCTACGCCATCCCCGCGGGCGGCCTGATGCCGGACAACCGTCGCTTCGGCGTGCTGTGGATGAGCCGCGAGGCGATGGGGCCGGCCTTCGACCTCGACGGCGCGTTCAACGACGTCGTCATCGCGCTCGAGCCGCAAGCAAGCGAGCCGGCGGTGCTCGACGCCCTCGACCGTATCCTCGAGCCCTACGGCGGATTGCGCGCCTATGGCCGCGGCGACCACGTGTCGGATCGCTTCCTCTCCGACGAGATCCGCCAGAACCGCGAGTTCGGCATGGTCCTGCCGATGCTGTTCCTGCTGGTCGCGGCGTTTCTGCTCAACGTGCTGCTGTCGCGACTCATCTCGATGCAGCGCGACCAGATCGGCGTGCTCAAGGCGTTCGGCTACTCGAGCCTTGCAGTGGCTGCACACTACCTCGGCTTCGCGCTCGTCGGCGTGCTCGCCGGAGGAACGATCGGTACCGGCCTGGGGCTCTGGCTCGGCTCGCTCGTCAACCGCGCCTACGTAGCGCTCTACAACTTCCCGCTGCTTCGCTACGAGGTGAACCCTTCGGTGATCGTGCTCGCGGTCGGTGCAACGCTGGTCGCCGCGCTCGCGGGCGGCTTCGGAGCCATGCGCCGCGCCTGGCGCGTGCCTCCCGCCGAGGCGATGCGCCCCGAGCCTCCGGCGCGCTTCCGCGCCGGCCTTCTGGAGCGCCTGGGCCTGCGGACGATGATCTCCCCGGCGGCGCGCATGATCGTCCGCAACCTCGCCCGCCGCCCCGCCCGCGCCGTCTTGTCGACGCTGGGTATCGCCTTCGCCGTCGGCATCCTCATCCTCGGACGCTACTTCATCGATGCCGTCGAGCACCTCGCCTACGTGCAGTTTCGCGTCGTCCAACGCGACGACGTCACCGTCGTCGCCCACGACGTACTGCCTGCCGACGCCGCCCATGCCCTCGGTCGACTCCCGGGCGTATTGCGCGCCGAGGCGTTTCGGTCGGTCCCGGTGCAGCTGCGCAGCGGCCACATCGAGCGCAAAGTCGCCATTACCGGACTCGACGCGGACGTTCTCATGCGGCGGCTGATCGATCGCGACCTCGCCGACGTCGACCTGCCGCCCGAAGGTCTGCTGCTGACCACGAAGCTCGCACAGATCCTCGCCGTCGACCCCGGGGATCGGGTCACGGTCGAGGTCCTCGAGGGCACGCGCCCGACGCGCTCGGTGCGGGTGGGCGGCACGGTCGACGAGCTCATGGGGCTGTCGGCTTACATGGAGCGCGCCGCCCTGGCGCGCCTCATGCGCGAAGGTACTTCCGTTTCCGGAGCATTGCTGCAGGTCGACGCCGCACGCGAGAGCGAGCTGTACCGAGCTCTCAAGGGTCTCCCGGCGATCGGCGGGGTGAGCATACGGCGAGCGGCGATCGACAGCTTCGAGAACACGCTCAAGCAGAGCATGACGATCTTCACCTCCATCATCGTCATCTTCGCCTGCGTGCTGTCCTTCGCCGTCGTCTACAACGCCGCGCGGATCGCGCTGTCCGAACGCGGTCGCGAGCTCGCGAGCCTGCGCGTGCTCGGGTTCACGCGCGCGGAGATCGCCGCGATGCTCCTCGGCGAGCAGGCGCTGCTGACGACCATCGCGATCCCGCTCGGCTACGCCCTCGGCTACGGAATCTGCGCGCTGATGTCGCGCTCCTACCAGTGGGAGCTCTTCCGCTTGCCGCTGATCGTCACCGACGAAACCTACGTATTCGCGCTCGTGACGGTCGTCACGGCCGCCATCGCCTCGGCTCTGATCGTACGCCAGCGCCTCAATCGACTCGACCTGGTCGCGGTCCTCAAGACACGGGAGTGAGCATGCTTTCGCAACGACGAATCGCCTTCGTCGCCATCACCGCAGTCGCCGTCGGCGTCGTCTATCTCGCCTTCCGCACCGAACCGGTTCCGGTGCAGGTAGCCACGGTCGACCGCGGGCCCATGCAAGTTACGGTCGACGAGGAGGGGCAGACGCGGGTCCGCGAGCGCTTCACGGTCGCCGCGCCCGTCACCGGTCGCTTGGAACGCGTGCGCCTCGATGCCGGCGATCCGGTCGAGGCCGGCGACGTCGTCGCCGAGATGGTGCCGCAAGCGCTCGACCCGCGGTTCCTCGCCGAGGCACGCGCCCGTAGGGAGGCGGCCCTCGCCCAGACGCGCGAGGCCGAAGCGCGCGTGGCACAAGCCGAGGCCGCCCTGGCACAGGCGCGGCGCACGGCCAACCGTGCGCGACGCCTCGCACGCGACAAGACGATCTCGTCCGAAGAGCTCGAGGTGACCACCCTGGACGAGACGACGCGCGCCCGCGAGCTCGAGGCAGCCAGGGCCGCGGCACGCACCGCCGACTTCCACCTCGAGGCCGCCGAGGCGACCTTGCTGGCTACCGGCGACGACTCGGAGAGCAACGTCAAGGTGGCGCTGCGCGCGCCCGTCGACGGCACGGTGTTGCGCGTCTTCGAAGAAAGCGAGCGCGTCCTCGCGGTCGGCACGCCCGTCCTCGAGGTCGGCGACCCACACGATCTCGAGATCGTGATCGACGTGCTGTCGACCGCCGCCGTACGCGTTCGGCCCGGCGCCGAGGTCCAAGTCGAGGACTGGGGCGGCGACGATCCGCTCGCGGCCCGGGTGCGACGGGTCGAGCCGTCGGGATTCACGAAGATCTCGGCCCTCGGCGTGGAAGAGCAGCGTGTGAACGTCATCGCCGACTTCGTGACGCCCAACCCGCCGCTCGGCGATGCCTACCGACTCGAGGCACGAATCGTCACCTGGCGTGCGGACGACGTGCTGCGGGTGCCGACCGTCGCGCTGTATCGTTCAGCCGGCGATTGGCACGTGTTCGTGGCCGACGGCACCCACGCGCGGGCGCGACCGGTGACGATCGGCCACCGCAACGCAACCACAGCGGAAGTCCTCGACGGGCTCGCCGGCGACGAGCGCGTCATCGTTCATCCGAGCGACCTCGTCGTCGACGGCGTCGCCATCCGCATCGGCGACGAAGCCGGCTGACGCCGCGACACCTGTCGACGCTCGACCCGATCGACCAGGCGCGGCGTGCCTCGCCAGCTACGCCGTCGCCAGACCAGCGCGCTGCTTGCGCAGGCGGACCTCCTCTCGCGCGAAATGCGCCAACATCCACTGCGCCACCGACGGGTGGTCCTCGATGACGTCGATCAGCATCGACGACCAGAT
>CALJUJ010000630.1 GCA_937975525.1 uncultured bacterium | reverse complement strand
GATTGCCAGCTTCGGAGGCTCCTTTCATCGCCGCCTGGATCGCGCGGGCGACGACCGAGAAGGACGCGTGCGCGGGGGCTGCGCCCGCCGTCGCCAGGGTCACGGTGAGAGCGCTCACGCAGGCCGCCCTGCCGAGGAGCCGTGTACGCGTGCGGGTGGGCATGCGGTCGCGGCTTGCGGGCGCGGCGGTGGCGGCCGAAGCCGCCACCGCCGTGCTGACCAACGCCACCGAGTGAATCGATTGTGTCCGGTGCATCGTAGTCAGCTCCTTCCGTTGCCCGTTCACGCTGCTTCCGCGCCGATGCGGAAGGAGTGAACGTCGTCGCCCGCGCGCACGTCGATGGTGAACGGGCCTTCGGGGACGTCGATCTCGAAGTAGCCGCCGGCGACGCCACCGGGCATCACGGTGTTGCGGCGCAGGATGGTCTGCTCGTACTGCTGCAGCTTCGCCTCCGACTCGTCCATGGTGCCCTGGGCGAGGTTCTGCATGACGGCGATGTTCTGCGCGGTATTCGAGAACGCGGTCGGATCGCCGCCGCCGGCCTGCATGAGTCCGGTGTTGGCGCCCTGCAGCGCGACGGCGAACACCGACTGCGCCATGGCCACGCTCTGGCGGCTCTGCTCCTCCGCCACGAGCTCCTCGTACGAGTAGACCTTGTACGCGCCCTCCGGACCGGAGACGGAGATGAATTCCGTCGACACGTCGAGCGGGCGCGACGACTTGTTCTTGAACGTGACGACGAAGGTGGCGCGTTTGCTGACGGTGTTGTTCAGCGGCTTGAGCATGACCAGCGAGCTCTGCCCGCTCGAGCCCAGGCTACGCACGCCGTTCTCGTACGCCGAGAACTGGTCCCCCATCGGCTGCGGCGACAGGCGAACCTGCGAAGCGCAACCGACCAACGTGGACGCCGCCAGCGCGGCGACGAAGACCTTGAAAGATGTATGGAACATGATTCCCCTCCTCGAACAGATTTAGAGGGGATACCCGGGGCAACGGAGGATCTCGCGAAGTTGCTCGAGCAAAGCCCAGCTTCAGCCCGTCGCTGTAGCGTCCGCCGTCCCGGCGGAAAGGGCGGGGCGCGGCGTGGGGCAAGCGCGGCTGACCCGTCGAGACGACGGGCGCTACAGAGCTCGATCATGACGAGTCGAGATGCAGCCCATCGCTGTAGCG
>CALJUJ010000629.1 GCA_937975525.1 uncultured bacterium | reverse complement strand
TACCCCCTCTGCGCCATCGCCTGCGCCTACTTCATGTTCATGCGATACGAAGAAGAGGGGAATCCGAGGGAGGACGGGTAGGGCGAGCCTTGCCAGCAACACAATCGATCCGCTCACATCGGTTCCAGCGCGGCGGTCAGGCCATCGCATTCCGGCCGTTGTCGGTAGCGCATCGACGTCGTCTGCAAATCACGACTACTCCGCACGTATTCGCACCCCCACCAAGAGATCGTTGAGCGCGTCTCGGGCCGTCGGGCGCTCGTGGAGTGTCGATTCTTCGGCAGCCGACTTGAGTTCGGCGACGAGCCGCTCGTACTCATTTTGGTGGAAATCCATGTCGGCCGCGTTCAGGCAAGCTTTTTCGGGACCGGTTTGCTTGTGCTCGACGAGTTCATCGATGAAGGGCAGCCGCGCGGTGTCGTTGAGCCGCAACAGGTTGGCTTCGACCTCGCCCGTGCGCATCAAATGGATGCCCGTGAGCAGCACGCGGTATACGTAGAGTAGCGGTTTCACCCGGGGTGGTTCTTCCTTGCTGAATAGCCTCCACTGCGTCCCCGCAAAACCGAAGTAGTGGTGGGCGTGGTGCCGCGTGATGCACGCCCGGGCGATGGTCTTGAGCTCCTGGTGCTCGGGCGTGGTGTGTACGACCAGCGGCGAGAACACTTGCTCGAGCACATAGCCGTTTTTCTTGAGCAGCAGCCCGAAGAACTTCTTGGCATCGTGCGTGACCAAGTCGACTTCGATTTCATCATGGATGCCCGATCGCTCAATGGTCTCGTCGTGAACGGTCAGTCCGAGCACCTGCTTCAGTGGCAACAGGTGCACGCCGCGCAGATCGAAGTCTGAGTCGGCAGAAGGGAATCCGTACAAGTGTGCACCGCTGATCGTCGCGAAGAGCAGAGGGTACGGATGAGCCTCAGCCTGGCGTTGGAGTTTATCCTGCGGAATCATGGCTTGTATCTTTGGTCGAGCGAAACTCGGCGATGAGTTCAGTCGGACCGGCATCACGGTAGTTCCTCCGCCACAGCGAGGCGGCGTGCTTGAACTAGGATTTGGTTGGCGCGGTCGTAGTCTGGGCGCTCCGGCAGCTCAGTATGATCGAGGGCCGCATCGAACTCCGTATGCAAGCTGTTGCGCCAGAATTCGATCTCATCCCACGGCATCTCGCCCGCGCGGATGGCAAGTAGCTGCTCGCGATGGGCACCCACGTCGACCGGCACGATGCGATGCCGGAGCACATGGATACCGGCGAGCAACAGTCGAATGAGATGCATGACGTGCTTCCACTTGATTTGACCGTGGTTGCGCAGATGCGCCTGCATGCGCTTGAACTGCGACATGACGTACCCGTTGTAGGTTTGGTACACGACCTTGGAGAGGAACACCTCGCGCATCGCGAGCAGTTCCCGCGCTAGCGGCGTGGCGAATTCGACCAGCGGCGTGTAGAGACATTCCAAGATGTTCGGGTTGCCCTTCAGCGCCAGGACCAGAAACTTTCGCAGCTCCCAATAGCTCTCTTGCGTCAGCTCGTTCTCGAGCTGTTCGGGCACGCCATAGAGCGACCAGTGCAGGTCGGCCGGCGGGAGGTAGATGCCCCGTCGGTCAATGTCGGACTCCTCGGTTGCAAGACCATAGGCGCATGAGCCGACCACACAGCGATAGATCACGCGCTCGTACAGGCTTTGCTGCGAAGCCGCGCACGCAGGGTCATTGATGTCGCCTTGCTGGTATTCCGCCAGGAGCGTGAGGTTGTCGTGGTGCAGGGCGGCCTCGAAGCCATCCGTGAAGCGGACACGGTAGGCGTGCTCGCGATCGGTGGGAGAGCGCACGATGATCCCAACGGCTCCTCTCGGGTGCACGGCGCGTCCACTGGCGGCTCGGACTGCCTTACA
>CALJUJ010000628.1 GCA_937975525.1 uncultured bacterium | reverse complement strand
GTCAACGCCCTGTGGAACGCTGCGAACGGCATCATCGCCATCGCCGCCAACTGATCGAAATCCTTTCAACGCAGAACTAGGGGAGAGAACGAAAATGGTTGCTTTCATCAAGAAGTTCGTCAAGGACGTCAAGGGCCAGGACCTCGCCGAGTACGGCATCGCGCTGGCGGTCATCGGCGCCGGAGCGGCGCTGGCCGCGGTCGCCATCGCCGGCAACGTCAACACCCTGTGGAACGCAGCGAACGGCATCATCGCCATCGCCGCCAACTGATTCGGCTCGACCGAATCGGTACCGACCCAAATGGCGGCGGCGGAGCATCGACTCCGCCGCCGCCCTGGGCGGCGGGCCACCGCGCATGATGGAGTTCCCGCAGGCGGCGACCGTCGTCTGCATCGCTTTCATCCTCGCCTGCTGGGCGACCGACCTCCGCAATCGCACCATTCCCAACTTTCTCACCGGCAGCGCACTCGTTGCCGGGTTCGCACTGCACTACTCGTATTTCGGCGTGCCCGGGCTGGTTGCAGCCGGCTGGGCGGCCGGCCTCTGCGCTGCGTTGCTCGCCGGGCCCTTTCTGCTCGGCGGCGTCGGCGGCGGTGACCTCAAGATGATGGCCGCGTTCGGCGCGCTCAACGGTCCGACGATCGGGCTGCTCGGACTCGCCGCCGGCTTCGCCCTCGGTGGCGTCTTCGCCGTCGTTCACCTGGCTCGCATCGGCCGCCTCGGCGAGAAGCTCGGGGCGACCGGACGCATGCTGTCGCGTGCCGTCGGCGAGCGCTCGGTGTCGCCGCTGCGCCTCTCCGACGAGGCGCCCGACGCCGTCGCGTTGCCTTATTCGCTACCGCTCGGCGCTGGTGCGCTGGCGGTTCTCGTATTGATGCGTCTGCCGCAATTGTGAGAGAACGGGAACCATGCTGTCGAACTCATGCCGACGCACGCACCGCGCTTCACGGGGCCTGGCCGGCGGCGTGCGTTCTGAACGCGGTCAGGCGCTGTTCGAGACGGGCCTCGTCGTGCTCATCTTCGTCGGGCTTCTCCTGGCGCTCGTCGAGTTCGGACGCGCATTCATGCTCTCCAACGTCGTCACCAACGCCGCCCGCGTCGGCGCGCGCCTCGCGGCCATCGCGCCGGGCGCACAACGCGATCCGAACGGCGTCATTCTGAGCGGTTACGTCACCACGATCGAAGATACCGTCGAGGCCGAGATCGCCGCGCTCGACCCCGTCCTGGCGTCCGCGGCGACGGTCCTGGTCACGCAGGACGCCGGCCCGCCGCCGACCGTCGAGGTGCGCGTCACCGGCTCCTTCGACGCGCTGTTCAACTACCTGGGGACCAGCAGCTTCCCCGTCGACCGCTCGGTGACCTTCCCCGACCAGGGCCGGGACGGCTAGCCCCCATCGAGGTCTCATGCGAAAGCCCGCGAACATCTTCTTGATCGCCTTGCTGATCGCGGCCGTGGGGGCCGCGTTCATCTACCGCATCCTGAGCGTGCAGCAGGCCGAGCTCGAGCGCGCCCGAGCTTCGGCCGTCGGCGCCGTCACCGACGTCACCGTCGCCGCCGTGTCGATCGACATCGGCACGCGCCTCAAGCCGGAGCACATTCGCCTGGTGAAGTGGCCGAAGGATGCGGCTCCGGCGAACTCGATCAGCGACCCCGAAGCCCTCGTCGGCAAGGTGGCGCGCTACAACATCCGCCACAATCAGCCGTTCCTGATGAGCGACCTGACCGCCGAGAGCGCCGGCATCATGCCGCTGCTCATCGAAGACGGCATGCGCGCCATCTCCGTCAAAGTCGACAAGGTCACCGGCGTCAGCGGCTTCATCACGCCGAGCAGCCGCGTCGATGTGCTCGCCACCGGCAGCGTCGAGACCGAGGGCGGCGGCGCCGGGGCACGCGAGGACCGCAGCAAGCTGATCCTGCAGAACGTACGCGTGCTGGCCACCGGCACGCACATCGAGCAGGTCGACGGCGGCGCCGTCGAAGTGCCGACCGTGACTCTGCTCGTCGCGCCCGACGACGCGGAGAAGATCGCCCTCGTGGCCCGCCGCGATCCGGTGTTCCTCGCGCTGCGCGGCTACCGCGACAACGGCGACGTCAAGACCGAGGGCGCGTCGATGAAGAAGCTGTTCGTCAACGGTGCGAAGCCGCCGCCACCGCCGCCGCGGACGACGACGAGCGCACCGGCACCGCGTCGCGGACCGTCGGTGGAGATCTTACTCGGGGAGACACGGACTCGGCAGGCGTACTGACGCGTACGCCGGATCGCACGAGGAACGTGGGTCAAGGAGAGGGATGAGGATGGGAGTTCGCCTGAAGCAAGGTTGGCTCGTCGGGGTTGCGGTCGCCGCGGTCGTGTCCGGATGCGGACCGCAGCAGCCCGGCCTCAGCGACGATTTCGTCCAGGACCTCGAGGAGTTCCGCGAAGACGCCGGCGATGCGGTGAAGCTCGGCTTCGAGCGCCAGCGTCAGGCCGCCAACGCCGAGGCCATCGGCGAGCATACCCGCATCAAGGACCTGATGCCCGGCGAGACGATCTGGGTGCAGACCGGCAAGTCGCAGGTCATCCGCCTGCCCGGGCCGGCGCGCCGCGTCTCCATCGGCAATCCCGACATCGCCGGCCTCGTCGTCGTCGGGCCGCGGACGATCGTCATCAACGGCAAGCCGCTGCCGGAGGACGACAACGCCGACAAGGGCGGCCTCAAGCTCGGCGCCGCGACGATCCTCGGTGGTACGCTCACCGAAGAGCCGCGCTTCTTGGAGACCACCCTCATCGTCTGGCGCGAAGACGAGATGGACGTCCACCCGCTGATCGTCGGCGAGTTCATCCCGCACCAGGTCATGCTCGAGGTCACCGTCGCCGAGGTGAACCGCACGGCGCTCGAGCAGCACGGCATCGACTTCCGCATCTTGCGCGACGAGCTCTTCGCTGCCGGCTATCTCGGCGCCGGTGGCCCGGCGGCGTTCTCGTTCCCACCACAGACCCAGCAGGATCCGCTGCTGCCGTTGAATACCGGCGGCGGCGGGCCGACGTACGCGGTGGTGTTCCCCGAAGAAGACATCGCCGCGTTCATCCGTGCGCTGCAGACCGAAGGCCTCGCGCGCATCCTCGCCCAGCCGAAGCTCACCGCGATGAGTGGCCAGACCGCAGTGTTCCAGGTCGGCGGCGAGATCCCGATCCGCATCTCGAGCGGCTTCGTCGCCGAGGTCGAGTTCAAGCCGTTCGGCACGCTGGTGAACTTCGTGCCGCGGGTGACCGTCCAGGGTGACATCTTCCTGACCGTGAGCCCCTAGGTCAGCGAGGCGGGCGTCGCGCAGACCGTCGTAGGGCTTTCGACCTTCCGCACCCGGCGCGCGTCGACGAGCACGCGCCTGCGCGACGGCGAGACGCTCATCATCGGCGGCCTGCTGCAGACGCGTGTCCAGGAGGAAGTCGCCGGCGTTCCGTACCTCAAGGACATTCCCTACATCGGCTATCCGTTCCGCTCGTCGCGCTACACCGAAGAGGTCACCGAGCTGATGGTCGTGGTGCGGCCGTCGCTGATCGGGGCCCTCGCACCCGGAGTCGATGTCGACCTGCCGACGACGCGCGGTCCGCTGACCCGCGAAGAGGCCGCGACCTCCGCTTCCGACCCGTCGATCACGCGCCCGCGCCTGCTGCCGGCGAAGAACCCCTTCGCTGCGCCCGCGCCGGTGAACGGCGAGATCAAGTCGGAGCCAGCCGAGGCCACGGAACCGGAGCTGCCGCTGCTGCCCTGAGACGGCACGGAGCGTAGATCGAGGATGACCTTCGTCGCCCCACGAGCCTGGCGCAACGAGCGCGGCGTCGCCTTTGCGATGGCTGCGGTGCTCGCCGCGGCGACGGTGGGCCTCGCCAGCCTCGGGCTGGGTACGGGGCTGCTGTTCCTCGTGCAGACGGAAGCGCAGAACGCCTCCGACGCCGGCGCGCTCGCCGGCGCGGAGGCCCTCTTCGCCGGCCGCAGCGTCAACGTGGAAGCAGCCGATGCGATCAAGCTCAACGCCCTCACGCGAGGCTCGGACACCCCCGGGCAGGCTTACGCCAGCGAC
>CALJUJ010000627.1 GCA_937975525.1 uncultured bacterium | reverse complement strand
CCCGCAGCCTCATGCTGTTCTCGGTGGTCGCCGGATTATTCACCAAATGAGGGTCGTGGAAGCGCTTCGCCTACGAAGGCATCGGCCGCGACTGGTGGCAGCAGCCGGAGCGCGTGGTCGCCGCTCTCGAGCTGGAGCCCGGCACGCGCATCGCCGATCTCGGCGCCGGCGGCGGCTACTTCACGTTCCGCTTCTCGGACGCCGTCGGCGACGGCGGGTCGGTGCTCGCCCTCGACGTCGATCCCGATCTCACCGACTACGTTCGCGAGCGCGCCGCCCGGGAAGGCCGCGGCAACGTGACTTCCGTTCTCGTCGGACCCGACGACCCGGGTCTGCAGGCTTCCAGCGTCGACGTGATCTTTCTGTCGAACGTGTATCACCACCTCGAGGATCGCACGGAGTACTTCGCCGGACTGCGCGGCGCCCTCGCCGAAGGCGGACGGGTCGTCATCGTCGAGGGCAAGCCGACGGGCTGGATCAGTTGGTGGTTCGGACACCATACCGAGCCCGAGTTGATCCGCACCGAGATGCGCGCCGCCGGTTACGACCTGCGCGTCGCCCACGATTTCCTGTCGCACCAGAGCTTTCAGGAATTCGTCGTTCGCTGAGGCGCAGGCGGCCCTACGACTCGACCGCAGCGCCGTTCCAGCCCTTGCGCAGGGTCTGCACGCCTTCCCAGAACACCACCAGGGCGAGGACGATCAGAACGCTGACCACCACGGCGATGAACCAGTCGGGCGCGGCGGCCCCGGTGGCGGCGTCGACGCGCGCGAGCGCTCCGTACAGCTGGTAGAGAAACGCCGCGATCGTGGTGACGATCATGATGCACGCCGGAATCAGCGTGTAGGCGACCGGGCGCCCGCGGCGCAGCAGCCAACACGAGCCCACCAACAACGCCAGCGCGGCGACGAGTTGGTTCGAGGTGCCGAAGGCGGGCCAGATGCGAGCCCACTGCCCGGTGAGTGCCAGGGCCGCCGCCAGCGCCACGACGAGAGCGGTAGCAAAATACATGTTGTCGATGCCGAACAGTTCTTCGACCAGGTAGCGCCCGATGCGTGTCGCCGAGTCGAGCGTCGTCAGAATGAACGCGTTCAAGGCCATCACGGCGAAGACCGCGCCGTAGTCGCCCAGCAGCGGCAGCGACATGTTGCCGTAGCCGGCGCTGAACGCGGCGATCGGGCCACCGGCGCCGAGGATCGAGCGCAGCTCGCTCGGGGACAGCGCGGCGCCGACGCAGATGATCACCAGCACGGCGACGAGCCCTTCGGTCAGCATGCCGCCGTAACCGATGCGACAAGCGTGCGCTTCGCTGTCGAGCTGCTTGCAGGTCGTCCCCGACGACACCAGCGAATGGAATCCCGAGATCGCGCCGCAAGCGATGGTGACGAACAGCATCGGCCAAAGCGGGCCGGCGGCGGCGAAGTCGTCGGGTAGGAAGGCTCGAGCGCTCTCGGCTTGCATGGTCGGGGCGCTCACCAGGACCGAGAGTATCCCGATGCCGATCGCCGCGAACAGCAGAAAGCTGGCGAGGTAGTCGCGCGGCTGCAGCAACGTCTGCACCGGGGTGACCGAGGCGACGAAGCAGTACGCCAGCAGCACCAGAATCCACTGCGTCTCGGCGCTCATGCCCAGCCACGTCGACAACTCGATCGGCAGCTGCGCGCCGAGCACGAGAAACGCGATCAGCAGCCCGACGCCGAGCACGGTGACGGCGGTGTTGTCGACGGAGGTGCGGTACATCAACCAGCCGGTGAGCACGGCGACCGGGATCAGCCCGAACGACGGTACCACCGTGTCGGGCGCCTGGATGAACGTTTTGGCGGCGAAAATCGCGAACACAGCGAGCACGAGCACCAGGGACAGGAAGATGAACCACGAGAAGAGCAACCGCGCCCGCGGCGAGATCTCCGGCCTGGCGATCTCGGGGACCGAGTGTCCCTGCGAACGCACGCTCACGAAGAGACTCGTGAAATCGGCCACGGCACCCATCAACACGCTTCCGACGAGCACCCAAGCCAGCGACGGCAGCCAGCCCCAATAGGCGACGGCGAGCGCCGGGCCGATGATCGGTCCGGCGCCACAGATCGACGAAAAGTGATGACCGAAGAGCACCAGCCAGTTCTTGGCCGGCACGAAATCGACCCCGTCGTTGCGCTCGCGTGCTGGGGTGGTGCGCTGCGGATCGACGCCGACGACCGCGGCGACCCGTTTTCCGTACCAGCGGTAGCCGAGCGTGAACCAGACGAGCGCGAACAGCAGCAGGACGACGGAGCTCATGGCGCCCTTCTATCGCAAGCCCGGCCGGAAGCGGAAAGCGAGATCCCAACTCGTCGAAGGCGTCCACCGGGCGCTTCGCTGGCTGGTGCCGTCGCCGGATCGCGCCGAAAAAAGGGGGCCCCGAGAGGCCCCCTGCGAGGAAGATCGACGCACCCGGCGCCGAGCTCGTTTCCGGCGCGCCGACTCAGCCCCAGCCCTGCTGCTGGCCGTAGTAGATCGGTCCGCCGAGGTACATGGCGAAACCGATGCCGAAGACGAAGGACAGATCGCACTCCTCGGCCGAGCGTACGACCTTGCGGTCGAGGAGCTCCTTCGCCTTGTCGTACAGCGCCCGGGCACAGCGCTCGACGATCTGCTCCTTCGACGACGGCGTATTGCCGCGGTCGGGGACGAGCTCGGCGAGGCCGGGCCAGACGCCGGTCTTCTTGCCCTTCTCGTCGTAGTCGTAGACACCCGCGCCGCTCTTGATCCCGAAGCGCTTCAGCTCGCGCAGCTTCCACACGATCGGCGTCGGGTCGAGTGGGGTCGCCGCATGGATCGTGTCGAACATGCCCGCGGCCGTATCGAGGCCGGCCTGGTCGCCGAGCTCGAACGGGCCCATCGGAAAGATCGTCGCGCGCATCGCCTCGTCGATCGCTTCGATCGACGTGCCTTCGCGATAGAGCTTCTCGGCCTCGATCATGTATGCGGCGAGGCCGGCGTTGACGAGAAAGCCCGGAGAGCCGTCGTTGAGAATCACCGGCGTCTTGTTGATGCTGCGCACGAACGCGTGTGCGGTGGAAACCGCCTCGTCGGTGGTGTCGGCAGCGCGGATGATCTCGACGAGCTGCATCATCGGATGCTCGGCCGGGCTGAAAAAATGCAGGTTGAGGAAGTTCGCCGGGTTGCCGCCGCCTTCCGCGAAGAACGCCCCGAGCATGCCCGGACCCATCGAGCTCGAGTTCGAGGCGACGAGCCCATCCTTCTTCATGCCCTTGCCGAGAGCGCGGTAGAACTCGGCCTTGACGTCCTTGTTCTCCATGCGTGCCTCGATGACGAGATCACAGTCGAAGAGGTCTTCGATCGCGGTGCTCACCTTGACCTTGCCGACCTTCTTCTCGACGTCGTCTGCCGACATCTTGCCCTTCTTCACGGCGCGGCCGTACTTCGTGGCGAGCTTCTCGGGAACGCTGGCGGCGAACTTCTCGAGCGGGACGTGACCGACGACCTCGAAGCCGGCTTCGAGCGCGAGCCAGCCGATGGCGTTGCCCATGTAGCCGTCGATGCCGTCGACGCCGATCTTGGCGAGCTTGCGCGCCTTCGGGGCGCTCTTCGGCATTTTCTGCACGCCCTGCTGGGTGAAGAAGAACCGCATGCCGGCCTTGCCCTCGGCGGACGTCGCGACCTCGACGAACGCATCGCGTTCGAGTCGATTCGCCTCCTTCAGCGGCAGCGCGGCGCCCTTGATCATGACGTCGAGCGCCACGTAGGGGGCGCGCGGATTCGGTCGGCCCATGGTGGCCTTCTGCACGACGGGCAGGATCAGCTCGCGCAGGCTCTCGGCGTTGGCGAGGTCGTCGGGCGGCTTGCGGTCGATCGTCGGCAGCGTCTCGCGCAGAAACTTGGCGGCGAACTCCCGAGGGTCCTCGCCGTCGGGCACGATCGCATCGATCATGCGAATCTCGGCCGCCTGTTTAGCGCCGAAGTTCTTGCCCTGCAGCACGGCGGTGAAACCGGCGTCGCCGCTGATCGGGTCCTTGGCGTTGATCAAGCCGCTGCGCCGCGGCATGCGCTGGGTGCCGCCGAGGCCGGGAAAGATGTTCAAGCGGATCTCGGGGAAGCCGATCGTCGTCTTGCTCGTCGCGACGATGCCGTGACAGCCGAGCGCGAGCTCGTAGATGCCGCCGAGGGCGAAGCCGTCGACCAGCGCCACCCACGGAAACGGGCCGTCCTCGATCTGGTAGAGCGTGTCGTGGCCTACGTCGATGAACTGGCCGAGCTGGGCGGCGTCGGCGCCCATGAGCTCGCCGATGTTGGCCCCGGCGCCGAGGCCGAACTGGTTGCCTGCGAGGATCACGCCGGCGAGCGGGGACTTCTCGTGGTGCGCGCGGAGCGTTTCGATCAAAGCGCGCAGGTCGGTGATCGCTGCCTGCGACAGCGTGTTCATGCCGCCGGAGTCGAAGGTCACCCAGGCGATGTCGTCGCGAATCTCGTGCTTGAACTGGCTCATACGGTCTCCCCGGAAGGTTGGATTGCGGCCCGGCGGGCGGGCGGCCGCGGGCGCCGGGCGGCGCAACCCCTGTGTGTCCCGAAACCCGCCACGAAAAGCAACACCCTCGTGGCGTCCGTCCCGGCGGAAAGGGGGGCGTGGCGGCATGGCGGCGTGGCCGAAGCGAAGAACCCGCTGAGACGGCGGGCGCTAGTGCAGCAGTGTAGGGGGCCGGCTTCGGGTGCCGGTGATTTCGCCGCGGCGCTGCGCTAGCCTCGCAGGCGATGCGCCTCCTCCGCCTGCTCACGCTGTTCGTCGCCTCCCTGCTGCCCGTCGCCGCCGCTGCGACGGTGACGATACCCGCGACGCCGCCGATGACCGTCTACCGCTTCAACGGCGACCTCACGGTGCCGTACTACGACGTCGATCGTTTCCTCGCCGAGGGACCACGACGACCCGCCGGCCGTCTCACCCAGGGCAGCACGGTCATCCCGTGCCTGGTCGTCCGCAACGGCCGTCCGGTCACCGACTCGAACGGCACGCCCTACGTCGGTTTCGACGTCGTCGTCGACGCCGCCACGGCGACGCCCGAAGCGAGTGCTCAGCTCGAGCGGGTCCGCGCCGCGCGCGAAGGCTTGCGTGTCCCCGACCACCACTGCAACGCCGGGACGACGCGCGTGATCGACGTCCGCCGCCTGTTCGACCTCGGCAAGAATCCGCGCTTCGAGCCGCCGCGTCGTGCCGCGCCCGCGCCGCCGCCGGCTGCCAGCGAGCTCGACGCGATCGTCCGTGCCTTTCACGATTCCGTACACTGCGCCGCTGCCAACCGGCGGCTCACCGGCCGCCGCGCTGCGCTATTGCGCGCCTGGACCGCGTTCGCCGGCGACCACCAGGGGCGCTGGCCGGCCGCGCGCATCGACCGTGCTCGTCAGCTCGACCTCGTCCTGCGGACCGCCCTCTTCGAGGGTCACCTCGATCGCGGCTGCAACGCCTACGGCGCGTGCGAGCGCAACGCGATCGTTCTGTCCATCCGCAACCGCGCCGTCGAGCGTTGCCTGCGCGGACAGGGATGCCGCCACGCCGGCGACTTCGAAGGCGTTGCCACCAAGGTGTCGCAGTACAACATCTGGGACGAGTTCCTCGCCCAGACCAGCGGTCTGACCGCGTGCTTCCTCCGCTCCGATCTGCGCACCGATCCCGACATCGCCCGGTTGCAGGCGATGTACGCGCAGAGCCGGGGCCCCGCCGAGGCGATCCTTTTCGCAGGAGAACGCGGCTTGCGCTCGGTGTTCCCCGACACGCCCCAGGACCGCTTGCGGACGTTGCGTCACTACTACCACCCGCCGGCGATGGG
>CALJUJ010000626.1 GCA_937975525.1 uncultured bacterium | reverse complement strand
CTTTCGGTGCGACCACCACCGGCGACGACGCGATCGCGCAATGCGGAGACGATCGTCTGCCAGCCTCCGTCGATGTAGCGAACGTTGCCGCTCAGGGCCGCTTGCAGCTGGCGCACGTGCGCCCCGGCGCTCTGCACGGTGGGAGCGTTGGCGTAGGAAGTCAGGCGCACCAGGGCCTGCACCAAGCAGCGGGCCGTGGGGTCGCGGAACGTGGTCGCGAGCCATCGTTCGAGGCTCGTGCGGTCGAGAGCTTCGCTGTCGACGTGGGCGACCTGTGTGAGCCACCGTCCCAGCTCGAGCTTGCCGGCGACACGGAGCAGCCCGGTGGTCAACAGCGAGATGGGACCGCCAGGCAGCGCATACGTGCGCTCTCCCTGGAGGGCATAGGCGCCCGACGCCGAGGGAGTGCCTCCGGAAAGGTCGATTCCCAACGAACGCAGGCCGCGCATTGCGGCGTTTCCCTGGTAGAGGGCATGGGGGCCGAGATTGAGCCGAAAGCCCGACACGTTCTGAGTGCGTGCCCGGCCGCCGAGAGTCTGCGACTTCTCGAGTAGAAGGGCCGGACGGCCGTGCGCACCGAGATGTGCGGCGGTCGCCAAGCCACCGAGGCCGCCGCCGATGATGATCGTCGATTCCGCTCCGCGTGGTTGCATGGTTCGTACCTCCTGCCAGGTACTACGTCGGAGCCGGTGAAAAGGTTACGCGGCCGCGCGCATCAGGCCCCGGATCCGTGTTGGTAGCCGAGGCTGGTGAGCTCGCATCGAATGCGATCCGCGGCGCTATCGAGGTCCTCCGCCCGTGCGGCGAGATCCGCGTTGGCGAAACTGAGGTCACCTTCGTTGTCGATCGGGACGAGATGATAGTGGACGTGCGGCACTTCGAGGCCGGCGAGCATCAGCCCGACCCGCCTCGGGTTGAAGCCGCGCTGCAGAGCGCGACCGATCGATTGGGCAATGTTGATCAGGTGGGCATTGAGGCGGGGATCGAGCTCGATCCAGTGATCGATCTCCAAGCGGGGAACGACGAGAGTGTGGCCGGGCCGAATCGGGTGGATCGACAAGAAGGCGACACACTGGCTGTCCTGCCAGACGAACCTACCGGGAAGCTCGCCGCGGATGATCTTCGTGAACAGCGTGGGCATGCGTCCTCCCTTCGTTCAGCCGGCGACGTCGCGGGCGAGCTCGATCAGGTCGAGATCGAGCCCGCGTCGGCCTCCACATACTTGGTTGAATGGTGTAGCGACGATGCGCCCCTGCTGCTCGCCGAGCGCGAACCCCGATTGGCCGCCGGCGAGCGCCTCGACGGCGTGCGCGCCGAGTCGGGTGGCGAGGACTCGGTCGAATGACGTCGGTCGGCCGCCGCGTTGGATGTGTCCCAGCACGGTGACCCGGGAGTCGAAGCCGGTCGCCTCCTGAACGCGTTTGGCGATCGCAACTGCACCGCCGGCATCGTCACCCTCGGCGACGATCACCATCGTCGACCGGCGACCGCGTTCGATTCCGTGGCGGAGGTTCTCCGCCAGCTCGTCCAAGTGGGTTTCGGTCTCCGGCACCAGCACGTACTCGGCGCCGCCGGCGATCGCCACGTGGGCGGCGATGTGACCGGCGGTGCGACCCATGACCTCGACGAAGAACAGGCGTTGGTGCGACTCGGCGGTATCGCGCAGGCGATCGATCGCGTCCATCGCCGTATTGACCGCCGTATCGAACCCGATCGTGTAGTCCGTGCCGGGAATGTCGTTGTCGATCGTCCCCGGTAGGCCGACGACCAGCAGTTGATGCTCCTTGCTGAGGGCGTCCGCGCCGCGGAAGCTGCCATCGCCGCCCACCACGACGAGCGCCTTGATGCCGCGATCCTTTAGCGCGGCGGCGGCCTGCGCACGCCCCGATTCGTTGTGCATCTCCGGGCAGCGAGAGGTTCCGAGAATCGTCCCGCCGCGTTGGATGATGTTGCCGACGTCGTTGGCGGAAAATGCTGTGAGGTTGCCGAAGATCAGGCCGCGGTAGCCGTCGCGAACGCCGAAGACCTCGATGCCGAGGTTACTGGCGCGGCGGACGACCGCGCGCACGGCCGCATTCATTCCCGGGGCATCGCCCCCGCTGGTGAGGACGGCGATTCGTTCGACTCCAGAGCTCACGGCGCTGCGCATCGCGAGCGTTGTAGCAGATCGAGCAAGTCTTCGTAATCGAAAGGCTTGTGCAGCGTCTCGGCGAACTCGCGTTGGGCCAGCTGCGCTTCGAGGTACCCGGTCATGTAGGCGGAGAGCATCACGACAGGGACGTCGGGTCGCAAGGCGTGGAAGCGATCGCTGAACGTCAATCCGTCCTCGCCGGGCATATGGTCGTCGACGATGACGGCGACGACCGGATCGAGTTGGTCGATGTCGGGCACCTGCGTCGGGCTGCGGAACTCCAACACGCGAAATCCGTCGTCGCGCAGATTGCTCGCCAACGCCCTGCGGAAGTCATCGTCGTCGTCAAGGAGTAAGAGGCTGGACGGCGTCCTCCGGGACTCCCGACAGCGGAAGCTCGATTTCAAAGATCGTTCCATGAGGTTCGCGTGGTCGATGCTCTATCCTTCCGCCGTGCGCTTGCACGACCTGCTTAGCAACGGCCAGGCCAATCCCGGTGCCTTCCCGTTTGGTCGTCTCGAACAGGCGGAACACGTCGGTTCCTTCTGGAACTCCGGAACCACTGTCGGCGATTGCGATACAGATCTTCCCGTCGACGAGAGCGCGGGCGCTGATCTCGATGGAGCCGCTCGCCGATTCGATCGCTTCGATGGCGTTCTTCACCAAATTGTCCAGGACGCGTCGGAGCTTGTCGCTGTCCGCCTGGATGCGAGGAAGACCCGCGTCGACGTCGACGGTGATCTCGATCGAGCGCCCGTCGGCGAGGGGCTTCCACAACTCGGCGAGCGCCTCGAGCACGTCGCCGATGGCCAGGGACTCGCGTCGGAGCTGTTGGTCACGGGCGAAGTCGTTGAACTCCTTGACCAGGTCCTGGAGCCGACGAAGCGTCGTCAGGCACTGCTCGACCGGGCCAATCACGGGCTCGATCGGTTCGAACTCGCCACGCCGGGCTCTCCGCAACAACAGCTGGGCCTGCATCGAAAGCGCCGCGAGGGGGTTGCCGAGATCGTGGACCACCTTGGCCGTGATCGCGCCGATGTCGGCGAGCCGATCCCTCTGTTGCGCCTGCCGGCGAGCCTCCAGGAGCTCGCTCTCGGCGCGGTCGCGGGCGATCGCCTCGGCGATCGTGTTGGCGACCGATTGGACGAACGTGACGTCGTCCTCCGAGTATACCCGCGGCGCCGCGCTGTAGGCGGCGAGGACGCCGAATGGGTGGGAACCTCGGCCGGCGATGCTGACACCGATGCCACTGACCACGCCGTGCTGATGGAACAACTCGGCGGCATCGTCGTGCTCGGGCGGCCGATCGAGAAGAAACGTTGGCTCGTTCTGCACGAACGTGCGCGCGGCATGCGAGCTGGTCGCGTCGATGCCCGTGGTTGCGCCGATGATGGGCCTGCGCCAGCCGTCCGCGGCCACCACCCGCAGCAGCTGCAGTGCGGGCACGAACTCCAGCACCTTGACGAAGTCGGTCTTCAGGGTGCGTCGCGCGAGGATCGCGGCCGAAGCGATGACCTCCTCGACGCGGCTGCTGGCGAGCGCCTGACGCCCCAACGTCGCGATGGCGGCCTGCTGCTCCTCGCGCGTACGGATCGCGTGCTGCGTTCGCAGATGTTCGGTGACGTCGAGCCCGGTCAGCAGTACGCCCGTGGTTTCCCCCGTGGCCGAATACAGGATCTCCCCGTGCCACTGTACGTCCCGGAGCTCGCCGTCATGGCCGAGAACCGGCACCGTTTCGCCGATCAGGGGGCGCCCGGCGAGCGTCAGCGCGAAGAGATCGCGAGCTTGTTGCCCCGCGGACGGAGGCACGAAGGTCTCGATCCAACCTGCGCCGACGGCGGCAGCGAGCTCGCGACCCGCGAGCCTCGCGAGATAGTAATTGTAGGTCGAGATGTCGCCCTTGGGTGTCACGACCAGGATGATGACCTGCGCGGTGTCGACCAGGGAGCGGGCGAAGTCGCGCTCGCCCTGAAGCTGCTGCTCGAGCTGCTCCCGGGCGCTGACGTCGCGGATGATCGCGGTGTAGAGCACATCGTCGCCCACGCGCGCCTCGGACACCGACAGCTCGATCGGAAAGCGACTGCCATCACTGCGGCGCCCTTCGACGTGTCGAATGCGGCCGATCGCCTTCGGTTCTCCCGTCGCCGCATAGGCGCGCAGGTACTCGCCGTGCTCCGATCGGAACGGCTCCGGCATGAGAACCGCCACGTTGCTGCCGAGCACATCCTCCGCGCGGTAGCCGAACATCTTCTCGGCAGCGGGATTGAAGAGCGTGATGTCGCCCGACGGTCGGATGCTGATGATGGCGTCTTGGGCGCTGTCGAGGATCGCCTGCCAACGTGCATCGTCGAGGCTGGGGGCGGAACGGCGACGC
>CALJUJ010000625.1 GCA_937975525.1 uncultured bacterium | reverse complement strand
ATGCGCGCCGCCCTCCTCGGCTGGATTCGCAGCGCGCAGAACGAGTCACGCTGAGTGCCCATCCATGGGTCGATGAGCTCGTAGTGTCGTTTGTAACGATTCGCTCGAGAACTCTCGGCGTGATCCTTCTTGCTCGAGCCCGTTGCCGCCCCCGGGGCCGTCGAGGACCGGGCAAGAGCCCGCGCGCGATCTCGACCACCCGCCGCAGCAACTCCGCCCACGCCGCATGCCGCGGCCGGACATGTCCAGGCGGCGGAGCATGCTTCGTCGACGATCGCGGTCAGCGCCAGATGACATGGACGCCATAGGCGCCGAATGCCGGATCGCGGGTGGCGATGGTCAGCCCGTTGGCGAGTGCTTGGGCGATCAAGAGGCGATCGAACGGATCGCGGTGGTGCGGCGGCATCTCACGCAGCAGGAGCGTATGGGCGACGGCGACCGGAAGCTCGACGATGCCCGCTTCGTCGAATGCCGCGGCGATCTCCGCGACGTCCGCATCGATTCTCCCGAGCGACCCCTTGATCGCGATTTCCCAAGTGGACACGGCACTGACGAAGACCTCGTTCGCCGGGTCGCGAATCGCCGTGGCCGCGCGCTTGGGGAGCCGCTTCGGCGTCGCCATCGCCCAGAGAAGGGCATGGGTGTCCAAGAGGATTCTCACTTGGAGCGCCCTTCGAAGGCAGCGAGGAGCTCTTCTGGAAGCGGGTCGTCGAAGTCGTCGCCGACCCGGATCTTCCCGGCGAGAAGTCCGAGTGGCCGCGGCTTCTTGCGGACTTCGACCGGTCCGAGCCGAGCCACGGGACGTCCGTGCCGCGTGATGATGACTTCCTCGCCCTCCTGCACCTGGTCGATGAGCGAGGAGAGCTTGGTCTTTGCCGCGTAGACACTCACTTCCATTTTGGTCAGACTAGACCAGAATCCGGATGGATCACAACGTCGTCGGGCGTTCGGGAGGTGTCTCACTTCGGTGTCGAGCGCGCGGAGCAGTTCCCATGGCCGCGTGGCGGCCCGAAGGGTGCTTTCGCACCATGAGTGTCCCCGTCGCCTCTCCTACCCGCGCGAGCCTCGACCTGAGGCATGACCGGCGCTCGCCGGAACGAGCGGCCGCGCCGCAGATGTCTCTCCGCTTGCCGTTACCGAGGCCGTTCGCCGATCGACGTCACGCCGCCGGGTCGGTGACCCGGCCGATGAAGACCACTGCGCGCGTCGCGACGTCGCGGATCAAGAAGAGGAACGGACGGTCGACGTGCACGGGCAGCGGCGGCGGCGGCACCGAGGTCTCGCCGACGACGATCGCGGTGGCCGCAGCCGCCTCGGTGCCCGTCTCGTCGACCTCGACGACGGCTTGGTGGAACGCGCCGCTGACGAACAGGTCGTGCCCGCCGTTGATGCCGGACAGGTCTGCGGCTCCGGCGACGAAGGCGTCGACCAGGCCGAGGCTCTGCAGCGGCCCGACCAGGTCGAGCGACGTCGACACCCCGAAGCTCGGCAACCAGAGCTCGGTGCGGGTCGGCACCAGCGCGGCGTCGACCGCGGCCAGCAGCTCCGGCCCCGCCTCGGCCTCGATCCGCGCGAACGCCCCCGCGTCGGGAACGAGAACGAGCATTTCGACCTCGCGCCCATCGTAGGGGAGCACCACCGCGGTGAGCCCGGGGAGCCGGGCGACGGGCAGGGGCGTCACCTGGCGCATCATGGCGACATTCTTCGCGCTGCCGTCGAGCAACGTGAACGCGGCGGGAGCGGTGTCCCTCGGTTCGAACTGGCTGTCCCAGGCGGCGTTGAAGTACACGGCGTTGGTGAGGACCAGGCGCGTCGCCGCTGCAATGCTGCCGGCGGGCAGCAGTTCCGGGATCAGGTCGTTGGTCTTCCCGGCGACCCAGTCATTGATGGTCGTTCGACTCGGCTCGGGCGCGCCGGCGAAGTCGAGCAGCCGCATGCCGGCGCCGTACCAGCGCGCGAGGCGGTCGAGGTAGGCGTCGAGGAAGACGTAGTTGCGCTGTCCCCAGGCGGCATTGACGACGTTCAGCCGGAACGGTTGGTCGTCCGTACCGCGGGCGCCTTCGCCGCGGCTGTTGAGGTCGAGGTCGAGTCGGCCGATGGCGGCGTGCAGGTCGTCGCCGGCGAGGCTGAAGCGCAGCGCGCGGTCGAGCTCGGCGGCGGTGTTGCCGGCGGCGCCGGCGCGCAGCATGGCGAAGGCGATGTGAATGCTGACCGGCGAGAAAAAGAAGTTCGGCTCGTCGCTGATCGCGGCGCGGTGGAGGTCGAAGGCGAAGGTCATCTGGCCGTCGACGAGCGCTGCCATGGCCTCGGCGCCGACGTCGGCGCGCTCGCGTTCGAGCGGGGACCGAGCAACGTCGGCAAGCGGGCCCGCCGGCGTACCGGAGCTCGCGCCGTTCGAGCCACAGGCCGTGGCCAGCAGAGACGACAAGGCGATGACGACGATGGGTGTTCTCATGGCACTCTCCGGAGGTAGCCCCTCGACTCGGCAAGACTGAATGCGAGCCTAGCGTCAGAGGGAGGAACTGCCAACCAGTGGGAGGTCGTTCCCTACAGCCGCTGGCGTCGCATCCTCGCACCACTCGTAAGGGCTGTCGGCATCGTGCGGATTCTCGCAAGACGGGTCCGTGAGCTCGACCTTGCAGTTGACCGACACGTGATCGAGCTTCTCCTTCTTCTGCCACATCGAGGCACGTAGCTGTCGCTTCAGCTTACGTCAGGCGTCGACCTCGACGTCGCTGCGCGGGCATGCCCGGCAGAGCAGGATCCAGCCGCGATCGCGTGCGCTCGACGGAAGCCCGTGCGGTCGATTCAACTCGACCTGCCCCGCCACCAATCGCGCCTTGCACGCCATGCAGCCGCCGACGGCGCACGAGTACGGCAACGTCACCCCGACGGCGGCGGCGGCCTCCAGGATCGTCTCAGACTCGTCCACCTCGATGGTCACCCGGCTGCGCCGCAGCCGCACTTCGTAGCGCGCTCTCAACTCGACTACCTCCCGTTCCGCTGCTGACAGCGCGGGCACCAGTAGGTCACGCGTTCCTCGTCGTCGCCCGGAGGTGCAGTCCGGTAGCGAATCGGCGTCGCGCAGCGCCGGCACGGCCGACCGCGGCGGCCGTACACCCAGTGCCGCTGCCCCGGACGGTCGTCGCCCGTGGTGACATGCCCGCCGCGTCCACGGTTCGCCTGCAGCACGCGCCCCGCCAGGGCGACCAGCGCCTTCGCTTCGACGATCTCGCCCACCGGCGTCCACGGATCGAGGCCGCGCAGGAAACACAGCTCGCAGCGGTAGACGTTGCCGAGACCTGCGATGACTCGCTGATCGAGCAGGCCATCGCTGATCGTGCGGGCACCGTCGGCCCGCAGGCGACACAGGGCCTCCCCTGCATCCCAATCGTCCCCGAGCGGATCGGGACCCAGGTGTCCGACCACACTTGCTTCCTCGGGCGTCGGCAGCACGTCGATCACCGGCAGCCGAAACCCCACGGCCTGCCACTTCGCCGTTTCCAGCAGCAACCGCACTTGCCACGCCGGCCCCTCCCAGCGCTCGCCCGGCCGGTACAGGTGCCAGGCACCGTCCATCCGAAAGTGCGTGTGGATGGTCGTGCCGCCGGCGACTCGCGTGAGCAGGTGCTTGCCGCGCGACACGACGCCGAGGACGGCGCGGTGGCTGAGGTCGAGCGTCGCGTACTTCGGCACCCGGAAGTCGGTTCGCGTCAGGATCTCTCCCCGCAACGCACGGTCGAGCCGGGTTGCAGCGAGGTACACGGTGTCGCCCTCGGGCATGGCTCAACGATGGCCGCCGCGCACGGGTACACGACCCTGGGCGTCTTCGGTTCGTCTCGTCACGCACGTAGCTCCAGCCCGCGATACGTCGGGCGAAAGCCACCTGTGAGGAGAGCAGCTTCGAACGGGCTGCCGAGCAGCTCACATCCATCGACGCGTTCGGGCTCGAAACGTGCGACGAAGCCCGAACGCAAGCCGGCGACGATCGCCGCCACCGCCGAGGCCAGGGCCCTTTCCTCGCTGGTGAAGGTGAGCACCGAGCGCCCCCCCTTCTCGATGAACACCACCGGTGCTCCGGCGCGGACGACGACGACCGCGCCCGCCTTCCTGCCCGCACGTCGCCCGGGGTCGCCACTCGCCGGGTCGGGCCACGGCAGGACGGCCCCGAACGGATTCGCCGGATCCGTCGCCGCCAACAGCACCGCCTCGTCCGCTGCATCGTCTTCCCTGGCGAACGAACGCATCCGATCCACGGCCCCGGGCAAGGCGAACTGCGCTCCGCCGAGGCCTTCGACGAAATACCCGCGGCGGCAGCGGCCGTTCTCCTCGAATGCACGCAGAATCGGGTAGACCGATCCGAAGCCACCGCTGAGGTGCTCGACCGCGACGGCACCGCGGGTGACAACACCGTGCCGCGCCAGGAGTTGCTCTGCCCATGCGTGCCGGCGACGCGTCATGTCGGGGTTGCGGCGGGGCGTCAGCGTCCAGCGTCCGGCTGCATC